>NZ_UCNJ01000020.1 GCF_900473965.1 Synechococcus sp. UW179A
CGACGTTCAACGTACTAGGTGATACGTATGTGAATCCATTTGCCGTATCAGCAGATCCTGAGATCAATGGTTCCATTGATTCAGTGCTTGAGCAGTCTCATGACTCTTTAGATCTTGATCCTTCGTCTATCGAACCTCAAGATTTCTCGAGCGAAGTTATTGATGAACAAGTGCCAAGTGAAGGTATCGAGAAGTCAGTTCCCAAATCACTTGCTGGGCTCGATTCGGGTGAAACGCTGCTGCTTATCGGGCAAACCTTTCAGCAAGAATATCAAGACTTTATTACTGGTGTCGGCTTGACTCCAGCAGGCTCGTCCCATTATGCAACTTTTTATCTGGGTCAGGTTGAGCAGGGAGATGATTCCCCAAACTTGCAGTTCCTTGACTATGTTTCTGACAATAATCTGGGTGATTATGCATTAGTTGCTCTTAGCTTTAAGGACAACACAATGGCGGGTGGCTATGGGCAAATGATTGATGATAAGCAGCCAGACTTTAATCCTAATGCTGTTTATGATGCACTCGTTGATGTTGTGTCTGGTGACTGGGACGCTCAGATTGATCAGTTTGCGCAGAGTATGGCTGATCGTCCTGAAACACAATTTTTGCTACGTGTAGGCTATGAGGTTAGCCTTTTGTTATTTGGTTATCAGGGTGATGGCTACGTTGTTGACTGGATTAATCAGCAGGCCTCTTCGGGTGTGAATGTTTTTGATGACCCAAGTCAGATTGAAGATCTCAATACTGACGCCTATATCAATGCATATAACTATGTTGCTCAAAGAATTGGCGAAAGAGCGTCTAATGTAGAGTTTGGGTATCACCCTGTTAGGGGGTTCAACGATACCCAATTCTTGTATCCCGGAGTTGATAATGTTGATTGGGTAGGTTTTTCTGTCTTTAATAACGATGTAGGTATGGAGGTCAATGGAGTCTTTAATTCAGTTGAATCAACCATCGATTCAAATCTCGATCAAAGCATACAATTTGCTCAATCAAAGGGTCACGATATTGTGATTGCTGAGGCTGCAGCTCAATTTCCAGCCACAAGTGATCCTCGACAATTCATTGAGTATTTATCAAGGCTTGATGGTTTGATTGAAAGCTATGACGTTCGCGCTCTAGCGTATATTAATTCGGATTGGCCGTCCAAAGGATGGGGGCCAGAGTGGGGAGACTCTCGTGTCGAGGTGGATGACGATGTCAGGGAGTATTTTCTGTCAACTTTCGGAGAAGATTCTCGCTATCTTTATTCGAGTAACTCAGGTGCAGAACAAGATGATCAACACTTGTCGATGTCTTTGGGTTTCGATGTGCAGCCTTTGTCAGGGCTTGAGTAGCTAGGTTTGCGGAAATCCCAATAGCTATGCGCCGTGATCAGTTGCTGCTGATTTGCTGGGTAAAATATATCTGGAAGTTGTTGATGAGATCTTTTTTTAAAGCTTGTTGAAATTAATCTGAGGTTTGCTAGCAGATACCTTCTTTGGCATGGTCATCGGGAGAGCGCATTTTTCTTTGTTGTGTGTTGCTTGACGTTCTGAATGGCTGACACGGCGCGACCTCTGTCTCAATCGTGGCTAACAAGAAACATGACGATGTCTCAATACAGCCCCACCGCTTATTCCTATCAGCGATGAGTGATGCTCCAAAAGGATCGTCTGGTGGAAGACCCGCACATGATGCGGCCCAGCGCCATCTCAAGGCCTGCCATCTGCGCGCCAAGCGCGCCCGGCAGGGTTGGCGGCCTTGGATGTTGTTCGGCATCGCATCACTTTTCTACTTCTACGAATTCTTTGCAAGGGTTGCTCCCGGAGTGCTGCACTCGGAGCTGACAAAGGTTTCCGGCGCCAGTGAAGGTGTGTTCGGTTTCTCCATGAGTCTGTATTTTCTGGCCTATGCGCCTGCGCAGCTTCTCGTTGGCCGTCTGCTGGATCGCCATGGTGTTCGAGCTGTTGCGGCCCCGGCATCGCTGCTCGTTGCACTCGGATGCCTGCTTTTCGCCACATCAGACAACATCATCCTGATGGGTCTGGGACGGTTTCTACAGGGGCTTGGCAGTTCCGTGGCCTATCTGGGTGTGATCTATCTCTCCCTAATCTGGCTACCGCCTCAGCGTCACGGCATGATTCCCGGAATGGTTACCGGCATCGGCACGCTGGGGGCGGCGACAGCGCAGTTTCCCCTGCTGTTGATTTCAGATCACTTCGGGTGGAGGGTGCCGCTGTTGATCTGCACGGCGGCTGGAGTGATTATCGCTTGGCTGATCTGGAGCTTTCTTCCGAAACGACCGAACTGGTTTATGGAGCTGATGCGAGAGGATGGCTTTGATCCGGACAGTCCCGAGCCGATGGGATTTCAGATCAACAGAATTCTGCACAAACGCAGCCTCTGGATTCTTTCGCTTGCTGCCGCAGGTATTTATCTGCCGGTTTCTGTGATCGGTGATCTCTGGGGTGTGTCCTTCTTCAGCATCGAGACTGGTCTTCCCGATAATCAAGCCAGCCTGATCACCACCCTGGTGTTCATCGGCTTCGCGATCGGCGGTGTGGTCGCTGGCCACTGGTCTGACCGTATTGGTCGCCGCAAGGTCTTGTTCACATCAGGTGCCGTCAGTGCAGCCTGCTTTGCCTTACTGCTCTGTTTCTCAAGCCGTCTTCCGGTCAGCCTTGTGGCTGTGTTGGTGGCCGCTCTGGGACTCACCTCTGGCTGTCAGGTGCTGGCCTTTGTGATGGTTGCCGACACAGCAAAGCGGCATACGCGAGCGATCACGCTTGCCTTCGTCAATTTTATCGTGATGTTTTTCCCGGTGATTGTGCAGCCGGCCGTGGGTCTGTTTTCCCAATGGGGGCTGCCGGCGGGAACACGACCCTCATCCCTGCAGGAGCTGCAGGGATATGCCGTTGTGGTGGTAGGGATGCTGGCCGCGGCAGGCCTGAGTCTTCTTGTGCAAGACACCAAGCCGCGAGATGAGGAAGGCATTCTGTTGAGTCATTGAAAACAGGCAGGTCCCAGCAGTGAAGGAGACGCCATCAACTGTTGATGTGCTCGTTGTCGGCGGTAATGGGCGCGTCGGAGCTTCAACAGTGCGCTGGCTCAACCGGCTCTCCCGCCGTTACGCAGAAAGTACTCCTTTCAGGCTTGCCATCGGCGGTCGCAGCAGGGCCAATTTTGAGGTTGTTCGCAATCGACTCGATCTCCCGGAGCTCGTCTTCAGGCCAGTGGATCTCGAGGCTGGTTTTGAGGCGCTTGTCGCCGTCGTTCGTGGGGTCAAGTTGGTTGTGCATACGGCGGGACCGTTCCAGGGGCGAACGCAACCTGATCTGCTGCGGGCCTGCATCGATGCAGGGGTTCCGTATTGCGATGTCTGTGATGAGTTCAGCCTCAGTCGACATGCCAAGGACCTCTTTGGAGATGCTGTGGCGGCAGGGATTCCTGCCGTGGTGTCTTGCGGAATCTGGCCTGGAGTCAGTGCACTGATGGCGGCTGAGGCGGTGCAAAAGCTTGGCGGCCCGGAGAAGTGTGAACGCGTGGAGTTCAGCTTCTTCACGGCTGGAACCGGTGGGGCTGGGCCCACCATCGTGAGTGCCACCTTTCTGCTTTTGGCCAGCAGGGTGTTGACCTATGTGGATGACAGGCTCACGTTCAAGGAGCCATGGACCGAGCGTCGCGTTGTTGACTTCGGTGCAGGCGTGGGCAGCCATGCCTGCTTTTTGCTCGACAATCCCGATGTGCCAACCACCGTTGAAGCATTGGCCGTAGCCAACTGCGCTTCGCGTTTTGGCACTGCACCGGGGATCTGGAACAGTCTTTTCGCTGCCATGAAACTGCTTCCGAGCGATGTGCTCGTCAATCGCGCTGCGATGCAGGGTCTGGCTCTGTTTTCGATGCCGATCATCCGGGTGGTCGACAAGCTTGTCGGAGCCACCAATGCCATGCGTGTTGATGCGGTCAGCAACGGTGATTGCGATTCAGGTCTGCCCGCCAAGGTCACGTTGCGTTGCGTGCATGCGGATCTCGAAGATTGCGTCGGTCAGGCCACAGCAGCATTCGCGATCGAGATGCTGCGCGGATGCCCAGGCCTCTCTGCTGCTGAGCAGACCATTCCTGCAGGCGTCTGGTATCCGGCCGAGCTGCAGGCGAAGGCACGCAGCAACATCCTCCAGGTGGCCAGTGAGAAGGCTCTGCTCTGGGAGATCTGAGCGGTCAGTTCCACGGTTGCGGTCAGCAGTTCCTCGAGATGCGGTATTGGCATGCCGCGAAGGTCCCCGCCACTGCAGTAGCAGCCGAGATCACCGAAGCCGTTGTTGTCGGCGAGCATCAAAACAATGTTTGGCAGGTCATTGTCGGCCTTCCAGGAAAGGTTCCCAACGGCGCCTTTCATGTTCAGAGCGAGAGGCGTTTGTTGTTCCGATAGCTCGTTTCATTGTTTCGCTTCTCACAGCGAAGCTCATCTCACACAGTTGGGACCAAGGCTCCTGAATCAAACCAGCGCGAAGCAGTTGGCGCCGTGTGGCGCCTAGCTTTAACAACCTTTGACCTCAGTCCAATGATTCCGGGTCAGGCCCCGATGCTGCGTGATCGCAGGCCTGAGGTGATGGATCAGCCTGGTCTGGATCCCGCCGAACATGACCGGGCACTTCGTGGTCTGCGCAGAATCAATGCAGTCAGTCGCTGTGTTCCTGGACTGTTTCGCCATCTGGAGGCGCTGGCGCTTGAGTCTCCTGCAGAGCCTCTGAGTGTGCTTGAACTGGCCTGTGGAGGGGCCGATACAGCCATCGAGCTGGCCGCAATGGCTCAACGACGACAGCTGAACTGGTCGATCCAGGCCTGCGATCTGAATCCAGAAGCGATTCGCATCGCCCGTCGCAACGTCGCCAGGCACAACAGCAGTGTTGGTCTGTTCGTTGCTGATGCGCTGGCCCCTCCTGAGTCAGAACCATTTGATGTCGTTTACTGCACCCTTTTCGTTCACCACCTTGACCCTGCCGATGTGGTGCGACTGCTGGCCGTGATGGCTGCCCGTGCACGTCGTCTTGTGCTGGTGGATGATCTGATCCGCAGTCGCCTGGGGTACGCGCTGGCCTGGGCTGGTACTCGCTTGCTGAGCCGATCCTGGGTAGTCCATTACGACGGTCCGCTGTCGGTTCAGGCGGCATTCACGCCCTCGGAAATTCTCGAGCTCGCTGCCCAGGCCGGATTGCACAATCCCTTGTTGGAACGCAACTGGCCTGAGCGATACCGGCTTTGCTGGAGACCCAACTGAAATGCAAAAGAGCTGGGATGTTGTTGTGATCGGCGCGGGAGTCGCTGGTGGGCTGGCCGCCTATGACTGCGCGCGTCGAGGTCTGACAGTTCTGCTCGTTGAGAAGCGTTCTTTCCCGCGTTGGAAGGTTTGCGGTTGTTGCTTCAACGCCAATGCCTTGGCTGCCTTAACTGCGGTTGGGCTGCCGGACCTCATCGGTGATCAGGGAGGTGTGCCTCTCGATCAAGTGCGTCTTGGCTGGAACGGCAGCTCGCTCAATCTGGCTTTGCCCGGTGGCTGGGCCCTTTCTCGGGAGCGTTTTGACCAGGCTTTGGTCCATGCGGCTGAGGCCGCAGGAGCCACGCTGAGGTTCCAGACCAGTGCCGTTCTTGAGCAGACTTCCGCCAGTGAGCGAGTGGTGCGACTGCGTCCTTCCGGCGGTGCGCCAGCCGAGCGGGTTCGGGCCCGTGTTGTTCTGGTCGCGGCCGGTTTGCAGCATCAGGTCTTGGCGTCGAGCGATCATTCGAGGCTCCGGATCGCCGAGAGATCAAGGGTCGGAGCCGGTTGTTTCATCAACGACGACGATGATGTTTACGCATCCGGTGTGATCCACATGGCTATCGGCCGGCATGGATACGTTGGCCTGGTGAGACGTGAGGATGGAGCGCTCAACCTGGCAGCTGCTTTCGATCCCGCTGCCCTCAGGTCTGCAGGTGGAGCGGCTTGTGCGGCAGATCTGGTTCTACGTCGGGCCGGTTTCGCTGTTCCGCGAGCGCTGGAGATATCACGCTGGCAGTTGACCCCAGAGCTCACACGCCGAGCTGATGTGTTTGCCGGTGAGCGCTTTTTGCTGCTGGGCGATTCCTCCGGTTATGTGGAACCCTTCACCGGTGAAGGCATGGCCTGGGCTCTCGCTGCCGGAGCGGCGGTGGCTCCTTTTGTGGAGGAGGCCCAGGGAGCATGGAGCGGTGCTCTTGAGCGGCGTTGGCAACAGAGATTGGAGGAGCTGACGGTGAGTCGTCAGCGTCTTTGTCGACTGTTGTCGACATTGTTGCGTCAACCGCTTGCCACCGCTGCCGTATTCAGGTTGGGATGCCACTGGCCAGAAATACCTGAGCGTGTCATCAGCGCTCTCAATCGGGATGTTCCCCATACGGCTTGCTCTGATCCATGCCTCTGACACTCCATGGCATCGGTACTGCAGTGCCCACTCAGAGGCTGAGTCAAGCGGAAGCTGTGGAGGTGGCGCATCGGATCAATGCCGAAAGTCCCGATCAGGCCAAGCTGATGGCCCGGATCTATCAGAAAACCAAGGTGCTCAACCGTGGAAGTGTGCTGCTCGGCAATGATGCAGACCATGCCACCAGCCAGAAACGTCTCAGTTTTTACGGACCCGATAGTCCTGGCACCGCAGAGCGGATGCAAGCCTTCGACGATCATGCCGGCTGGCTTGCCCTGGAGGCCGTCCGTGAGGCGTTAGATGATTCCGGCTTGCCGCCATCAACGATTACTCATCTTGTGACGGTGAGCTGCACTGGCTTTCAATCCCCTGGGGTCGATCTGTTCTTGATGGACAAACTTGGTTTGTCCGCTGCGGTGCAGCGAACCCATATCGGATTCATGGGCTGTCATGGAGCGCTCAATGGCCTACGAGTCGCCCATGCTTACGCCGAGATGGATCCCAACGCCGTGGTTCTGCTCTGCGCCGTGGAGCTTTGCAGCCTGCATATGTCGTATGGCTGGCATCCCGAACAAGTGGTGGCCAATGCGTTGTTCGCCGATGGAGCGGCAGCCGTTGTCGGCTCAGCTGGTCCGCCATCCTCTGATCGGAACCTTGTGTTGCAGAGCAGCGGTTCGATGGTGATTCCCGATAGTGCTGATCTCATGCACTGGGAGATTGGTGATCACGGCTTTTCCATGGGATTGTCGCCGTTAGTGCCCGAAACGGTGGGGTCAGTACTGCAGCCCTGGTTGCAGGATTGGCTGCAGAATCGGGCCGTTGATCTCTCGGAGATACGCAGCTGGGCCGTGCACCCAGGTGGTCCGAGAATTCTCTCGACCTGTGCTGAAGCGTTGGCACTCGACACAAAGCTTCTGGAGGAATCCAGAGTCGTTCTCCAGGACCATGGCAACATGTCGTCGGCGACGATCCTGTTCATCCTTGAACGCTTGCGTCAGCGATCGGTTGCTGGCCCTTGTCTTGCGCTGGCTTTTGGCCCGGGGCTGAGTGCAGAGGTGGCACTTCTCGATCTTCACCATGCTGCGTAAATGTCTTCAGCGCCTGATCCGTCGGAGGGTCAAGGCCCTGTTGTGTTCCACGGAAAGCCTGGAACAGTGGAGAACACCATCAGCAAAAGCCCCTGCGCAACAAGAATGGTGCTGCAACCGACCAACGTCCAACGCTGGGACGCTGTGGACAACCAGTTGGAGTACAGGCGACTCAGCCATGGCACCAGCAGGTAGCCAGTGAGCAACACGGTGATCAGGTTGCTGATCACCATGTTGAGGGGTAAAGGTAGTTTGCCGAGCGTTGATCCCCCGAGCCACATCAGCAACATCACAGAGGGATATAACGCCAGCCAGACAAGCAGGTTCACCTTCCAGATGGGTGTTCGCGATGTTTCTTTGGCCTGAATCCACTGGTCAAAGGAGTTTGAATCCAGGCGGAAGCGATATCGATAGCCGATCAGTTTTTCTGCTTGATTGAGCAACTCTCTTCGCTGTGAGCTGTCCAGCCAGAGCAGGCACTGCTCCAGTTGCTCAAAGCGAACATGCGTGGTGACCTTCAGTTGTGAACCAGTGCCTGAATTCTCGTAAACAACATCCTGTCCGAGGTAACCGTTAAAAGCCTGTGCAGCATGATTCATACGCTCCTGAATGTTCTGATAGTCCTCACGCTGTGAGGCTTCGATTGAGCTGTGAATCGTGTAAACAAATCGACTTTCCGTTTGCTCAGACATGTTGACTCTGGCTTTTGAGGCTCAATAGCGTGCCCCGTCGGGCAGCTCGCGAAACTCATCCCACACGTTGCAAGCCTCGCATTTGAGGATCTGTGTGAGTTTGACCTCACGCTGATCCTTCGGTCTCTGCATGTCGTGATTGATGGCTTCATCGGAAAACAGATCGTTGTAATCCGACCAGGAGGCCGCGTAGAACACGTTACGAATGCCGGCCCAGTAGGCCGTGGCGTAACACATCGGACAGCATTCACAGCTGGTGTACATCACACAGCCAGACAGATCCCATGTCCCTAGTTTCTTGCAGGCCGCTCGGATCGCGTTCACTTCAGCATGAGCGCTCGGGTCAAGATCCCTGATCACGCTGTTGCCGGCCGAGGCCACGATTTCGCCATTCTTGGCAACCACAGCACCAAAGGGGCCCCCGGATTTATTGACGACCCCGGCTTCACGCATCTGATGAATCGCTTCACGCATTAGGGCTTCATCATGTTTTGCTGCCATGGCCAGGAGGAGCACTCTGTTGAATCTTGACGATGACCATCGCCAACGACAACGAAAGGCACCAAAACGAAAAGTTTTCGGCAGCCAATCATCAAACACCAGTTTCAATCGCAGCAGCTATCAAGGCGAAGCCGATCACTGCACTGCCAGCTTGACCGTGAACGGGTTCTGATCATGGAACGGGGGATGCCCTTCTTGAATGGTGTCATTCACCTGGCTGCCATGGCTGCAATCACAGCCATGAATCACTGATGGGAAAGAAGAGTGGCAAAGTGAAGCTGGAGCTCAGGTCTTTGGCGCAAGCAACGGCACACTCCATCGGTCCTTGAACCAAAGTCATCCGGACTTGGACAACGCACTCAAAACAGCATGGTGAGTTGCAGAAGACCACTGACCGAATCATCTTCTGCGTCACGGTCACCAACAAGAGGCAGCACAGTGACTGTTGGCTGAAAATAAAGCGAATCGGCGAGGGCGATTTGTGCATATCCCTGCAACATCAGCTCATTGGGATTGAACTCAGCTTCCAAAAATGGTTCGCTTCTATTGATCTTTGCCCATGAGACACCGACACCGATGCTGTCGTTCGGACGGCTTCCCAGAGGCCCCATCGCCGTGAACCCCGCCGTGACGGACGCACCCATCTGATTGCTGATGGACGGCGACCATCCAGCACTGAGAAAACCACTGATCCCACTGCTGTCCTGCTGAGGCCGAAAACTAGACAATCGCTGATTCAGCAGGGCATACACCCCCCATGCACCCAATTCGGTGAAGCAATTCGTGGTGCTGCCGCTTTGGCAGACCACAGATTCGCCCCCCTGCGACCAGGCACCTAACCCAAAGGATCCTGGTTTGCGAGCTTTACCAGCGACCCATCCACTCCCGGCTTCAGCGATGCTGAACAGCGGACCACTGAGAGATGGGGCATCTAGACCGGTCTGGACCGATGCATCACGGAGGCCTCCGCGACCGTCGTAGACACCGGCACTGAAGTAAGCACGGCCATCCAAAACATCAGGCTGTGCAGTGATTGTCAGTCCGAGAGCTGAGTTGGTGTAGCCCGGCAACCGACCCAAGAGCGTCGGCATGGAATAGATGGGTGTGAAGGCCAAGCTGGTGAGATTGTCAACCTGATAACGCGCCACATCGGTCTTATCAGGTCGGTTGATGTTGGCGAAGGTGATGCTGGTTGACTGCTTTCCAGCAATCACACGAAGCCGTCCATCCAAGAAATCCTTGCGAATGGCGAACTCAAACAGCTCCGAACGGTTTAGCGGAGGAGACGTAGTCAGGCTATTGGCTCCCTGCATACTTCCAGTGACCTGCCCAGCACCGGTTGTGGCATTCACCTGCAGTCCCTGAATCCAGATCCAGGTGTGATCGAGACCGATGGCTTTCCCCAGATCCAAACTTGCTTCCAGCAGCAGTTGTTGAACACCATTAACGGCGTTTTGATTCGAAACGCCTCCCGACCACTGGGATGTGCCATTTCCAACCCAAACACCACCGATGCGCAGAGCGCCATCAGCAGGAAGGCCCAGCAAACGCCCCAGTTCACCGGTGCCAGGAGCTGTCTGAGAAGCAGCCGGATTACTCGTTGGTGGGGACGACTGGGCCATCACTGGTGCAACGCCTACCCAAACGCATGCGATCAAGCCGCGAATCACTGTTGAACCAAGAGCATAGACAGCGTGCACCTAGCTCATGTCGATAAAGAACTGACAGGGCCAGCACAACATCTGCAGCACAAAACGGCAAGGTTGTATGACATCTCGTACTCAAGAAGCCATCGATTGAGGACAATCAGCGCGACTGTTCATTGGACGAACCGACAAAAGCGATGATCCGATTTGTATTGGCCGCACTGGTATTCGTCTGCGTCACACTGACTCCGGTCCTTCCTGTTTGGGCCGTTTCAGCTTCCGACCTGGAGTATCAACTCAGCAGCAAGGAAGGAATCTCTCGATTGCTGCCGTCTTTTCGTGATAAGAGGGGCCACTTCAAGGTGCCTGATCCCACAAAGGATCCGCAGGCGTTTCTGACGGCTCAGCAGACATTGACAATTCTCATTGATCAGGCCGAGAGTCTTGCCTTGAATCGATTAAGCCCCAACGACCTTCAACGACGGCTGAGTGAAACGCCCACGCACCTACCTCCACAATGGAAACGCGCTGAAATCGCCATACGGACGGACGGACGGACACAAAGCTGCGCCGATGAAGACATGGACTGCTCGGCCTACGGTTCAGGGTCATTTCTTAACACCCTGGAACCAGTGGAAGGCCTCAAGCAGGCTTTTTACACAAGCGTGAATAACCAAGGGGATGCAGAAGCACTGGTCTATCTCCAGCCAACAGCAGTTGCCAGCGTGAGCCGGATTCTCTTGGCAGCCTCAAACTCGGCAGGCGTCTGGATTCCAGCGGCCTATGCCCTGGGCCCAGCAGGCGGCGACGCCTTCTTGATTGTCAACAACTGCCTTGACCTTGCCGAAGCCAACAACGGCATCCTCAAACCGGCAGCGATGCTTGTCGCTGCACTGCAGTGGGTTGAGTAGGTGAAGAGCAGCAAACTCAAACTGTTGCCATGCTTTGGAGAGCTTTCGGTTATGGCTCGACTTCATGGCTGCAACACAACGCCCAGGACAACTTGTTAGCCCAGACCCTCGCCTGATTGATCGTCTTCTCAGTGTGATGGAAGATGAGATTGTGCCTCTGACATCACGGGAAGTTGTCAAAGGTAACAAGTTGTTCGGCGCAGCGATGTTGAATAAAAAAGACCTCTCAACCATTATCGCAGGCACTAATCAAGAAACACTTAATCCATTGTTTCATGCAGAAGTTCAAACAATCAACAGCTATTATAACTTAAAAAGCGAGCAGCATGTTGCCCCCAAGGAGGTTCTTTTCTTGGCCACGCATGAACCCTGTACACTCTGCTCGTCGGCGATTACATGGGCGGGATTTGACAATTTCTACTACTTTTTTAGTCACGAAGATTCCCGTGATTCATTCCAGATCGGGCATGATCTTAATATCCTCAAAGAGGTCTTTAAGCATGATCCAGGAGAGTATGCACGCGCAAACAATTACTGGACGGGCTATAGCATCTGCGACCTAATCGATAATTGCGATAGCAGCGACAAATATTCGTTCAATCAACGCGCCACATCGCTTCGTGGAACCTACCAGAAACTCTCCAGCCAGTACCAAAAAAGCAAAGGGCAATCATGTGACCCCGCTTATATTCCTCTGAACTAATCGAGACCGCTATCACATCGAACCATCGTGAAGAGTGGCTTAGAGTCGTTTAATTAATCATGAAACAGGTCGAATTGGACGAGCCATTCAGGAGAACAATCGGAATGCAATTGTAATTGCAGGAATCATAACTCTCAGGACTCCTCAGGGATCACATGCAAGCCGGTGACGGTGCATCGAGTGTCGGCAAGATCTGATCTGGATCCCAGCGGCGTTTGATCTCTTGCAAAAGCGCAAGATCCTCGGCATAGGCCAGCTGCAATTGACGTCCGTAGCGAATTGTTCCGGGATGGCGTTCCACCAAATAGACGTGGCAACAGATTGGGGCTAAGGCATCAAAAAGGGCATCAGACCATTGCCTCACCAAAGGCCCAGCCTGCCTGTCGTCAGGATGCCAGAGACCCGAAATCACAATTGACCATTCGGCATCTCGCCCCCTGTAAGTGGAGCTGTGCATCGCTTGATCGCGCACCGCTCCACCGATGTGTTGCAAATCAATTCGACAGAGAGGATTCGGAGCTCGTTGAATCGCTTTGTTTAGAGAGCAGGCTAGTGATTCCGTCTGGCCAGATTTCACGCTGATGGCATGAATCCAGGAACGAAGTCGCCGTCGCCGATTGGTATCTGCTGCCGGCTCGACCGGAAAGGTTCCGTCATGCAGGGGCATGTTGAAATCCGGTAAGTCCTCCAGGCCCATCACGCGATCCCACCAGACACCCAAGGAATCTGCTTCGGGTGGGGAATCGTCGCTATCTCTTGCGACGTTGACGACGTAGCTCAGCACAGCAGGCTCTTTGCTTTCGGGAGGGGTCCCCAACACAAATGAGCACGACCTGGATCGAGGCATGACTTCCGCCTCCTGCAGATAGCTTTGCAATCCCTCAAGAGCATGCAGGGAACGCATCACATCCAACGATTGTCGTGCGTGGGTCCGAAGCGTGGCCTCCGTGATCACAGCGAGAAAGGGCGCAGCTCCCCGCAGCAACCTCCAGGACGTAGGGTCCTGCGCTTCCCCCTGCAAGACAAACGGCGTGCCATCGGCGCGAACACCCCGCAACGCCACGATGCTGTCGAGGGTGAGACCGAGACTTCGGCTGAGATGGCCGATGCCGCCCATCAAGAGCAGACCAAAGCCGGGCGTTGCATGAGTGCCCACAGGGAGCATGCATTGATGGGGTGACAAATCCCGAAGCAGTGCTCCCATACCCACGCCTCCCTGCACCCGCACCTGATCTTCCTCAAGCTCAATGGCTGTGAAGTGCGCAGAAAGATCCAGCACCAGTGCTCCATCGGCCGCACAGAAGCGGCTATGGCCTCCGCTGCGTACCATCAGGGGCACACCGGCTTGGCGTGCCTGCAGAACAGCAGCAACCACATCCTGTTCGCAGCGAGGCCGAAGAATCATCAGCGGATCCGAAGCCGCAGCGTCACCGTTAAACAAGTCAGCGAGTGCTTGCTCATAGTCAGCATGCCCTGGATGCAAAGCCATTGACGTCTTCTAAAACGGAGGCGAGTGCTGAAGCCGTTCGTTCATGCTGAATGGCGTCTGAACCGTACGCACCAACAAGCGACAAAGCGCAACAGCGCTTTGGGCTAACAGAAACCAATTCAGCTGCTCGGCGCGGAAGTCAGAATGATGTCAATCGACGTATGGCGCGAGGGGTGCATCGCCAACGACTCATTCTCCTGAGCTGATCTCGCGAGCTGGTGAGCGAATCAACAGACTCAATACGGCTGCTATGGCCACTGGAACGATGAAGAAGCTCATGGACTGCTGGTAGTTCAGGAATGTGAGCCGTGACACCTCAGAGAGGTCCTCTCCGACGAGAGACATCAACAAACCTCCGCCTACAAACACAAATGTGAGTAGGAGCGGGGAGGCCACAGCGACTGCCTTTTCGGGAAGTTCCTGACGAACAAATGACAATCCCAGGGGCGCGGCCCCAAGTCCAAATCCAAGGACGAACATGGCCAGAAACGCCAGGGAGATGCTTAACGAGACACTGAATAACAAGACCATGGTGAGCAAGGCAAGCGCCGAAAACACCCTGGACGGAGTCGTCAGCCCCGACCGAGTAGCCCAGAGGCCACTGATCACTCCGCCAAGCGTGAGTCCAGACACGAGCATGGAGTTCATCGAAGCAGCACGGCCTGAGGTTGCGTCAAAAAGATCGATCTGAAAGCGGATATTCCAGAGATCCTCGAGAGCCAGGAAACAGGAGAAGAGACCGACGAAGTACAACGTCCCAACCCAGAAACGTGGCGACCTGGTGCACAGCACAAGAGACCGTCCAATATCGACCCAAGAAGGGACCATTTGTCTCGGCGATGCTGGACCCTGCGGCTGAGGCGACAACAGCAAAAGCATCAGCAAAGAGAGACTCAGTAAAACAACTGTGCTCAATCCAAACAAACGACTCGGATTGCTAATCCATGGCAGAAAAGCGAAGACGCCGGTTAAAGCTCCCACACCATTGGCACAGCTTTGGCTGATATTGAGCATCAGTGGAAAGCGGCGCGAATAAACCATCGAAACCACCTCGACAACACCAACAAAAGCTGATCCAAAACCAATTCCAAAGAGACACCTGGCCAGAAGCAACTGAGGAAAAGAGTCAGCAAATGCCATCACCCAGGCCCCAGAAGCGGCAATCCAAGCTGAAGCCACCATCAGCAGACGCATCGGAACGCGGATCAGCAGAATTCCTAGGAAAAATTGAGAGATGGAATAAGCAAAGAAATACACTCCACCAGCCAAACCAATCTGGGCCTCATTCAGTCCTAACTTTGAAGACAATCCACCAGCTGCGATTGCGTAACCAACAACACAAACTAAATTCATGCAGAAGAAGGTCTGCACAACGAGCCATTTCAATAAACCTGATCGGCCGATTTCCATGGCAAACACATTGTGATAGAACAGTAGCCACCAAAAGCAGCGATGGCATTAATCACTTCACAGGGGACCATTCAGCATGAAGGCAGCAAGGATAGTCGGCAAAGCGAATACCTTTTGAAGATGATGCAAAATTGTCAGTCCAAAGATATTCATGGCTTTCAATAACAATGATATGTTTCATGCACTGACAGTCAAAATAATCGATCAAAATAAATAAAACTCTCTATCTTCCTTCCTTGTGTTTAGGCATAGAAGTCTGCCAAGTACTCCCGGTATGGAGCACCTTTGACCCTTGGCGTTATCCGCATCGAGAGAGGTGACTACGTGCCCTGTCGTGTGGCTGAATGGCGAGTGGTTTTCTCAGAGCCAGCCGTGGAAGTGTTGCTGGGTGATAGAAGTATGGCTGCCACAAAGGCTCCCTATGAGTACTGAGGGTAGAGACCCCATCAGTCTTCTTCAGGGCCTTCAAGCCCCCTTTTTGTTGTCTCTTTGTCAACTCAGGAACTTGAAACCATACCCTTGTTTTCCTTAAGAACACCTCAGGGATACCGATTTCAATTGTTTACACCGATAACAAGAACTGACCCCTGAACCCACTGATGCAGCTGGGATATCAGGCATTCACTGTCAATTAAACTTCTCAAATGAGAGAAGGCCGCCCTTCCCGGTGGAAAGACGGCCTAACTCGCTCGTTTGTGCATTGTTCAACCCGTTACTTGTGGCAAAAGGAAGGGGTCGAAGCTTCTGGCTAGAGGCACCCTGGGGCCATTGGCTCTAGGTGTCGGGTTGTGACCTCCTAGGGCACCTAGGGCGGTGCAAGCGGAGTGTCGATTGGCGTGGCGCACAAGGTCTGCCTACCAAAGGACCAACCCAGGTCATTGTTGAGACTGTTGGAGCAGGGGCCAGAAAGTCAGTCTGCTTCTGCAATCTGCTCAGGTGGAGTATCGGCCGTCATGGGCTCCTCCGATGTCGTGGCCTTACTCTCCACCCGCAGTGGGCCTTTTGACATCGGTTGAATCGCGCATTGCCTTCCAAGGCAAAACCTCCAATAGTGGAAATGGCGTGGCTTGAGCGTTTTCGCTGATCTCAGGTCGTTATCCAGGCGACAGTTTTAAGGAAGCGCCCGGTTGTCCACGCTGATTCTTGAGTGGGAGAAACCGATGGACTACAGAGTGGACGCGGTACTGAGCGTCAGCGTGAAAGGAACCCTTGAGCGGTCAACAAGATTGCAGAAGCAGACGGCGAGTGTTGACGTCAGCAAATCAGCAACCCTGATTGGCTGATGACGGGATTCGCGAAAGAGATTGAGGTCGGTGATGGTTACTCATCCAAGCGGACCAAAGAGATCTTCAATCAGAACTTCAAGGACGCCACCCCTGATGAGATTGAGGCTTCCCAGAAGTGCTTCGATCACGACAGATGGGCTGAGGAGAACCAGAAACACAAAATTTGGAAACCAGACCTGTTGGCCCCTGTCCCAGAGGGGCAACAAGGCCATGGTGTGTTCGTGGTCAAGCACTCGAACACCATCACCTTCATGTGTGGGCTTTGGGCGGTTGTGCTTGCGCTTACCGACGAAGCAGGCAAGAGGCATAAATATCCGTTGTGGACATTAGGAGTGAAGACCGGTAAACGATTCCGATGCTCACCCTCAGGTATTCGGGAGCTGATCTTGGATCAGTTCGATGAGGAGACCTACACCGCGTGGAAACAGCTGGTGATGAGCAATAAGGAAGGGGCTTATGAAGCTCTTGCTTCGGCATGCGACTGGCTTGGTCACAAAAAGAAAGTCGGGTTGAGCTACATCAGCGGGCGCTCATCAATGCAGCTCTTAACCGAGCTGGGGATTCGATGCGAAAGAGACCATGCCTTCCTCTACCCCCATTACAAAAAGATGTTTGAGGAGAAGCTTTTGAATGAAACCAAGTCGGAATATGAACAGTGGCTGAAACAGGCTTCAAACGAACATCGAGAGATGTTCCGGCAGATGGTGGCGAACACTAAGAGAGAGAACCCAAGGCTCACCGAAGCAGGCGCACGACAACAGGTCATGATTACTCTCCATGAGATGGGCGTGATGACATAAAACCCTCTGCCAGCATGTTTGTATGGATGTCTCATCAATGTCTTCAGCATCAAGCGACTCCAGATTCCCAGTCGAAGATAAGCGCTTAATTGCGCAAAATCTTGATCAAATTGTCAACTCTGATACCTACAAATTGGTACAGCATGATCTTGATCTGATTAATAGCCCTACGATGCGCGGCGTTAAGATGCTTTTGGAGGTCGGCAAGCCTGAACTTCGCTTGGAGGAGGCTGGAATCACTTCCACTGTTATTGTATTAGGTGGAGCCCGAATTCAGGAGCGTTCAGAAGCAGAGTTAAGTCTAGCTAATCATCTGAATGCACTGGCTGCTGATCCCGATTCTGCCCTTCTTCAGCGCAAGGTTTATCAAGCCAGAAGGCTTGTAGATTTGTCGTGCTATTACGATGACGCCCGGGAATTTGCATTTTTAGTGTCTAGTCATGGACAGCAAAAAGATAAGGCATTGGATTGTGGCTCATCACCTGTGATTGTCACTGGTGGTGGCCCTGGGATCATGGAAGCTGGCAATCGCGGCGCTTTTGATGCTGGGTGTCGATCGATAGGCCTAAATATTGACATTCCGAATGAGCCTCCAAATCCTTTCATAACACCGGACTTATGCTTCAAGTTTAATTATTTGTCGCTGCGCAAGCATCACTTTATAATGCGTTCGGTTGGAGCAATCCTGTTTCCAGGGGGATTTGGTACTTTGGATGAAATGTTTGAGATTTTAACATTGCGGCAGGTGGGGGTGAAAAGCGCAATGCCGATCATTCTCTTTGGTAGTGAGTATTGGTCTCGAATCATTGACTTCGAATTCATGGCCAATTCAGGGCTGATTGATGACGAAGATCGCCAGTTATTTCAGTATGCTGATACTGCTATTGAAGCTTGGGATTTGATTCGTGAGCAGTTTTAAAGGCTTTCTTGAAAGGGTCTCCGATGGTCATCCTTGTGTGAAATGCTGTTGTTTCGCCTGGCTTCTTGCGATGCAAGTTGGCAGTTGGTCGCTTCGGCTCGTTTCAGCCTGCTGAGTCATCAAAGCTGAGAAGAGAATGCTTTTTAAGCGATCAGCAAGTGACCGTGATTAAACCAGTGAGGACTGGCTTAGAGATTCTTGCTTCGTCGTTCTTTTTTGCGATTAGGTGTGCTCGCTGCTCTTGTTGGCAGCGCAAGCCTTGAAGTGCTCAGGACAACCCAAGCCAAAGCTCGATCTTCCTGGGAACGATTCATCAGTCAGCCGGCATTGCAGCGACCCCGTAATGCAGAGACTGTCGTCCTTGAAATCGCAACGGCAGCGATCACTGTTCTCGGGCGAACAGTTGTCCGTGGCTGCATTCGTCAGCTTGATGGTCAGCGTGGGTACACCACGTCCCAACGCAAAGGCATCAATCTCGAATTGATCAATCAGTTGCCGGTGCCGACAACGGTGCATTGGCATGGGTTGATTCTTCCCAATGTCATGGATGGCGTGCCGTTTGTTACGCAACCGCCCATTCCCCCAGGACAACGCCAAAGGATCCACTACTCGTTGGTGCAAAACGGCACCTTTTGGATGCACTCGCACTATGGGCTGCAGACCCAAAGCTATGTGGCTGAGCCTTTTGTGATCCTCAATGAGGAACAAGAACGTTGGGCTGATCGAACGATCACTGTGATGCTGAGGGACTTCAGCTTCACGCCCGCTAGTCAAATTCTTGACAACGTTGTTGCTGGTGAGCGCGGCGGTGGTACCGCTATGGCCAAAAGCTTGGCTGATTTCGATTGGCACCAGCCGCGAATGCTGCTCACTCAACAGTGGGATCACGTGAAGCAGCGTTTCAGTTGGAAACAAGAGAAAGGGGTCTTGATGATGGCCCCGGATGTTGTGTATGACGCGCTGCTGGCGAATGAGCGCAGCCTTGACGCTCCAGAAATCATTGATGTGGAGCCTGGTGAAACTGTGGCGATTCGCTGGCTTGCGGGTAGCGCCTTTATGAGCTTCTTTCTTGACCTTGGTGATCTCGAAGGTGAGCTGCTTCGCACTGATGCCAACCCCGTGGAGCCGATTAGTGGATCAGTCTTTCAACTTGCTCTGGCCCAACGTTTGACACTGCGTGTCAAGGTTCCTGAAAAGCTTGGGGTCTTTCCATTGCTGGCCTTAGGTGAGCGCAGCAACCTGCGCTGTGGTGTGGTGCTGCGCAGTCATCCAAATCTCCATGTGCCCGATTTGGCACCGAAAACCGATCAGTGGACCGGACGCCTCGATTTCACACAAGATAAACAACTGCGCGCAGGAAGGCCTCTTGCCGTTCGTGCTGCTGATAACACAATTCCGATTGCACTGACAGGCCCTGCTCCCAAATACACCTGGGGCCTTAACCATCGGTTTTACCCCTATCGAGATCCCTACTGGGTGGAGCAAGGGCAACGGGTGGAAATGGTGTTCTCCAATCCCACCCCGATGGGTCATCCCATGCATCTGCATGGCCATGAATTTCAAATTCTCGAACTGGATGGTGTGCCCTTGGCTGGAGCCATGCGCGATACCGTTTACGTGCCGAAAGGCGGGACTTGCCGCATTGCTTTCGATGCCAATAATCCAGGGATTTGGGCGTTCCACTGCCATATCAGTTATCACCATGTGCGAGGCATGTTCAATGTGGTGGCTTATCGCTCCGCTGATTTGGGTTGGTGGAATCCAGCAGGCTTCGGTCATGAATACCTGCCGTTTTGATGCTCTCCTGACTGGCGTCTACCCCAGCTCGGCATTCCTTTTGCTCTGTATTGCAGCGATCTTCCGCGTGGCCAATGGATCCTTTGCTGAGTCCATGCACTGGAAAGCGTCTTTCGAAACGCTGCAACAGCTTGTACGCCGGTATCTTTTCGCTGTTTTCCACTCAAGGACTGTTATCTGGGAGATGTCCCCAGCAGCACTGCTGATTGCATCGAGATAGACCCCAATGCATTGTGCTGATCACTGCTCCAGAGAACGTTGGTAGTGGCTTGGGGGTCAGGTAATTCCAGTGGTTGGGTTCGGCTGCGATTGATCCACACCTCCAGCCCCTCTGCTTGGCCGATCAGTCCATCGCTGCCAGCGCATCTCCAGACCAGATCTGTCTGATGCAGGTCCGGATAGCTGTTGCGTAGTTTTGCCAATTGCTGGATGTAGGGCCTGAGGTCGGCTGACCAGCGTTGATCCCATGGAAAAGCCTCCCTGCAGGCCGGTTCTGGCCCACTGGATCGTTTGGAGCTGGGCCCGCCAGCCAGGCCAGTTTCTGTGCCGTAAAAAATGCACGGAGCACCGGGCTGCAGGAACAACAACAACAGTGCCAGCCTCATGGCTTTGAGATCCCCATTGAGACTGTGCAAGGCCCTGGGCACATCGTGACTGTCGAGCAGATTCATCTGCCCCCGGTTGACCTGCGGACGGTACCAAGCGGTTGTGGTGTTCCAGATGTTGATTAATTCCTTTGTGTTGAGGGGATTGAGTGGATAGCCCGGCTCTTGGTAGCCCTGACGTAACGCGTCGCCCCCAACCCAACCAAGGATGCTCCAGCCGATGCGGTAATTCATCACTCCATCGAAATGCTCCCCTTGGAGCCACGAACGTGCATCTCCCCAGATTTCTCCAACGATCCAAGCGTCAGATTTCACCTCTCGCACCACATGCCGGAATTCAACCCAGAAGTCTTTCGGTACTTCGTCAGCAACATCAAGGCGCCATCCATCGATGCCCCGTTCCAGCCAATGGCGTGCGACGGCGAGTAAGTAGTCCCGAACCGCTGGGTTGGAGTGGTTGAATTTCGGTAGGTCCGGGATAGACCACCAACAGTCGTATCCGCAACTCTCGCCGCTTCCTGGATAAGGATTGATAGGCCACTGCTTAATATGAAACCAATCCCTGTAGGGCGAGGCTTGACCGTTTTCCACAACGTGGTGAAAGGGCCAGAAACCTCGACCGCAGTGATTGAACACACCGTCGAGCACCAGGCGCATATCCCGTTCGTGCAATGCGGTAATCAAAGCATCGAGTGCAGTGTTGCCGCCCAAAAGTGGATCGACTTGGAAGTAGTCGTAGGTGTGGTAACGATGGTTGACGGCTGAACGGAAGATGGGCGTGAGGTAAAGGCAGGTTATTCCCATCGACTGGAGTTGATCGAGTGCATCGATCACGCCATAGAGATCACCACCCTGGAATCCCTGTTCGGTTGGATCACTACCCCATGGCTTCAACGCCAGGTGGCGCTGCTCCTCAACACGTCCACTGCGGCGGAACCGATCAGGAAAGACTTGATAGATCACAGCCTCTGCCACCCAAATCGGTGGATCGTTAAAAGCCGTGACTGACTGCAATCGTACTGAGCCTGCTGTCCTTTCTTTAGCAGGCAGCACAACGACCAATGCCCTTGCTGGACATTATTGGCAGCTGATGCAACCTCTGATGTGTCGGATCTCCTTCGCTAGTCAAGTCTCAGGCTCTGCAGCATTGGCCGCTATTGCGATCTCGCTTCCAGGGACTGGAATGGGGCTAAGAGTCCTGTCATTTCCTTGTCTCTGATTTTTTTGGGCAATCGCAGATGATTGTTGGCTTCCGTTATGTCCTGTCGACGAATCTTTGATGTCATGCTGTAAGTTTGGTCCTCTTTTTTGAATGCTTACGTCGATTCAGGAGTGATCTTTTGAACCTTTAAAAACTGCTATTATTGGCTCGAAGTGCTACCCTGTATAGTAACTTCGTCTTGCTGTGATACGGTAAATCTGGTTTTAATCGTTAATCGTTAATCGTTAATCGTTAATTGTTAAGCGTTGATCGTTGGGTATCTGTCTGGCTCTGATTCAATCAGGATGTGGATAAAGACAGGCCTAAATAACACTACTTATGATCGCTATGTAGTCAAGAACTCGTTTAAATATGGATGATGCAAGTTGTTGTTTCGGAAGCTACTTTGCTGTAGGTTCCTATGGCTTGTGTTCGGTAGGCATGTCAGCCCTGCCAAAGACCGCTAGGATTGAATATTCAATGATTTAATCCATGCTCGATACAGGGTATACCCGGGAGCAAGTTGCTGCACTTTTGTCTGCAATGCTCACCGTTGCGCCAGATCGAGACGATGAACATCGTCCTGCCAGGCATTTCGCGACGGCACTGCGTGACCATCTATTCAAGATGCCGGATCTCGATCTTGATAAACTCCCATATTCAACGCCAGAAGGTTTCACTGAAGTTTTCTTGGATGAACGTCAACGCATGCAATCACTGCAGCTGTTGATCATCATGCCTTACCTTTCGGGTAAACTTCATGATGACGATGTTCAACGGGTTGATCTCTATGCTCGCACGGCAAATTTATCCCCTGACTCACTCCAAGATCTTAATAACCTTGTGAACGGACGTATTAAAAAAGCCTTGATCTTGTATGGTCGCAGAGCAGCTAATGAATTCACGCCTGGAACACCTGTTCAGAAGCTTAAATCCATCGTAAGAGAGGTCCATAGCCTCGCAGGTGATAAAAAAAGAGCTGAAGTATACGAGCAACTTTCAAGCCTTGAGGAAGGAACATTTGGGAGAACACTCTATAATTTTTATCGCAATCGAGATTTTAAATTTCCAGGACAGAAAGGAAACTTAGGAGAGTCAGCGGTAAGGCACGATTGTGTTCATATTTTATCAGGAACAAACACTGATTATGCTGGAGAAATTGCTGTTTCAGCGATTGAAGCCGCGATGGCTAGTTCTGAAGTGGGATGGGAGATGGTGACAGAGGTTTTGGTTGATTTTCAACTAGGAATCGCCTGGACCCTGCCTGGTGGCATCAAAGCGGAGACGATGAATTTTGATCCGGATCTTTTTAGTAGGGGACTTGCTGTTGGGTCGAAAATCAATACGGATTTAATCCACGACTGGAACTTCTGGGATGATATTGAAACTCCAATCAGTGTTCTCAGGCAGCGTTTTGGTATCACTGATGTCGATATCGTTGATATGCCAGCTCCTGAAAAAGATCCAGGGGCCCAAACAAGTTATTGGAATATTGATTAGCTGATAATGACGGTTGTATAAGAGCGCGTTAGCTCAAATATTACTTCGAGGTGGTTTGCCGCTGAACACCTGTGTAAATTTTGTTGGTGATGCCTGAAGGATCATTCAATGGGTGGTTGAGGATGATTCCGTCTTGGCGCTCACGCTGATTTGCCAATGCCGTGGATAATTATATTCTTCATGAATTGGTAGAAAGTGATTGCTTTTCTTTTCGGATTCGAAGTAACAGGTTGTCGCGTTTCTGCACGAACGATCTGTCATCACCACCAGGGAAAAGAATTCAACCTTGTCGTATTTTCTTTTACGCCAGCAACCTGGGAGGCAGTGCGTTCCACAGCCAGATCAACTATCACCAGGTGAGTGGCATGTTCAAGGTTGTTGCTTCTCGCTCCGCTGATCTGAGTTGGTGGGATGCAGCGGGCTTCAGTGACGAAAGCCTGCTTGCATGAACGTCTCAGGTCTCACCATCAAGACAAACGCAACCGATCGATGACCAACGCATCAACGACAACATGGTTCATCTGTAACGCCAGCTCCTGAGATGACTTGGCTGTGGCTGCTTGTGCTCGGAGCCGTGCTGGGGCTGTTTTCACTGCCTTATCAGGCTCTCTCCAGTCTTGGACTCGTTCTTCAGAACGATCTCTGGCTCAGCCGCGAAAGCATCTCACCGGTTGCTGTCGCACTCGTGTTTGCTTCTTCCATGGCACTGGTGCTGCTGGGTTGGGGACCCTTGCAACAAGCGCGTGGGGGTGGGCTGACTCCTGTGATTGCGATACAGGACAACGTCTCCGGTCAACAGGCTTCACTCTTAAAACAACTCAGCTTGCAAACCCAACTCCAGCGGCTGCCACTGATGGTGCTCACCCATCTCGGCGGATTAACGGTTGGCATCGAATCACCCTCAGCCTCCCTGGGTGCCTCGCTGATGTTGGCCATCCGCAGGCGCTGGCCCCGGTTCACACCGCTTGCCGTCCTGCCACTGCCGATGCTCTGCGCCATCGGCGGCGGCGCTGGCCTGGGTGCCGCCTTTCGCTCTCCACTTCTAGGGGTGACCTATGCCATCGAAGAGTTGGGCCGCAGTTCTGGTCGCAGCTTGGTGTTGCCCGTGTTGCTGCTTAGCGGAAGTGGCGCTGGCATCAGCCTCTGGCTAGGGCCAGGAAGTAGCAGTCAAGCTGCCGTGGTGGGCGCTTTGCCGGTGGGGCTATGGCCCTATGCCTTGCTGGTCTGCGGGTTGTGCAGTCTGCTCGGATCGCTGTTCGTGCGCCTGCTTGTGCCGATGGCACGGGTCACTCAAGCAGCCCTTCAGCGCCATCGGTCACTGATGGCTGTTCTCATCGCTACTGGCCTGAGTGGTATGGGCATCGCCAGTGGGGGCTGGAGTTTGAACGATGGAAGCCTGTCGCTTCTGGCGATTCTGCATGGAGAGGTCGGGGGTGAATCAAGTACCTTGCTCTGGCGCTTTCTCAGCTCCTTACTAAGCATCGCCAGCGGTGCCCCTGGAGGGTTGATGCACGACACAATGACCCTTGGGGCCCTAGTTGGTGCACCACCAACCGGTTGGGCGGTGTTAGACGGCGCGAGTCAGGCCCAGCTCGGCGCCATTGGCTCCGTGAGTCTCTTCGCTGCCGCCTGCGGCACTCCCCTGTTCTGCGCCATGTTTGTGTTCATCCTGCAGGGCGATCCCGCAATGCTGCCGGCTTTGTTGCTGTGCAGCGCGGTTGCGGCCTCCTTGGCGGCGCCATTGCGTGGTGCAAGCTGGAATGAGCGGCAGGCTCTCCACCATGCTGAGTGACGTCTACTCTGCTGCTAGTGAGCAGCGTCTGGTCTCAATGGATTGGGGGGGACTGGACCCTGAGTTTTTCCGGCTTTCTGGGCAACTGAAGTTGATTGTTTTGCAGTGCCTGTACACCGGATGATCGATTGCAGCAGCTGCCTTTTTCTGCTTGTCAGACACCTGTCTCAACAAATGTCTTAAGTCTGTTCAAATGTCTGTCTTGAGAGCTCTGGCGTGATGGTCAATGTGGCGGTCGATCACGCTTGCCACGAAAAAATAGCTGTGGTCATAGCCCTCATGGATCACCAGCTCAAGACTCTGACCGCTTCTGACACAGGCATGGCGAAGGTCCTCTGGACGCAGCTGCTCTCTGAGGAAGGGATCAGCTGAGCCGACGTCTACCAGAAGGCAGTCATTCCTGAGATGACCATCCTCCAGGAGAGTCACAGCATCCCATCGACGCCATCTGAGCTGTTCTTCAGGTGTTGTGCCGAGCAGATGGCTGAACGCCTTCCGACCCCATGGGCACTGACCTGGGTGTGCAATCGGAGCCACTGCAGACACCGAGCGGTAGAGATGGGGATGACGCAGACCCAGCACCAGTGCACCGTGGCCACCCATGGAGTGGCCTGAGATCCCCAGTCGCTGATCGTCCAGGGGCACTTCAGTGCACAGTTGTGAGATCAGCTCCTCAACGACGAAGCTGTGCATTCTGTAGTGCAATGACCAGGGCTGCTTTTCGGCGTCCACATAGAAGCCGGCAGCATGTCCGAAATCCCACTGACCTTGAGGATCGCCAGGAACGTCATCCCCGCGTGGGCTGGTGTCTGGCATGATCAACGCAAGCCCGAGTGCGGCGGCACGTCGCTGTGCACCCGCTTTCTGAACGGCGTTTTCGTCATTGCAGGTAAGGCCTGAAAGCCAGATCAGGACAGGAACGCGTTCAGGCCTCGGTCCCAATGCCTGCTTTGGAAGAAAGACCCCAACCGTTGTGGAGCTGTTCAGCTGGTGCGATTCCAGTTTGTAGCGGCGTTGTTCTCCAGCGAAGCAGCGATGACAGTTGATCAACTTCATGGTTCTGGTCATTGCGCATAGAAATGAATGACAGATCGGATGCTTTCACCCCTGTGCATTAGCTCGAAGGCTTGATTGATCTCTTCTTGTTTCATGGTGTGCGTGATGAATCTGTCCAGGGGAATGCCCCTTTCTGAAAACTCTCGACGTAGCCAGGAAGCTGGTTTCGTTCTTCCACTCTTCCAAAAGCTGATCCCCGCCAGACCCGACCCGTCACCAGCTGAAACGGTCTCGAACTGATTTCCTGGCCTGCTCCCGCAACGCCGATGATTGTCGACTCCCCTCAGCCCTTGTGACAGGCCTCGAGGGCTGCATGGATGACGTCGATGTTGCCGATGGATTCAAAGGAATAGTCCACACCTCCATCGGTGATGCCGATCAGCACCTCCTGGATTGGTGTTGCATAGTCACGAGGGTTGATGCATTCGGTCGCTTCAAGCGGCTGAGCGATGAAGGGAGATCAGATGTAACTGAGGGCATCTCGTCAGAGGACAAATGTTTGGACTTTGGGCAGGTTTTGACTATGAAAACTGCCAGAAATTGTTCCATTCAAGATTCAGTTTGATCAACTTCACGGCTAGCTGACCATGGGCGTTGTTCTGTGTTTCGAACAGGCATAGGGCGGTTACTTCATTGCTGAACTGACAACAGACTTCAAGAGTCATTGAGAGTTTCTGACTCAACAACAAACGACTGAAGTCAACAGGGTGAAGACGTCAGTATTGTTGAGAGCTTATTTGTAGTCGGAAAGAATGTCCGAGCTGATTTTCGTTGTTTAGGTCAACAGAATTTGCTCCAATCCGATCTGCCCAGTTCGAATCTCAACAGCAAGATCGGTTCCAGTTGCAGATAGCATCCATGAGCTTGGATTCATCTGCTCCAGCTGGATCGAGCCAGTTCCCAGGTTGAGAGAACTCAAATCGAGCCGATCTTCAGCAGAAAAGCCAATGATTTCATCCGGATTGTCCCAGGTTGAATCATGGATCCCCTCAAGAATGAAGTGATCAGCTCCATCACCACCGATGAGTCGATCGGACCCGGGTCCGCCGATCAGAAAGTCATCCCCCTCGAGTGCCTCTAGTCGATCAGAGGTTTCACTTCCGATCAGCCGGTTTTCACCAGGTGTTCCCAGAATGGGGAGGATGGCCCGTTCACTGGAATAAGGCTGTAAGATTCCTGTAGGGATCGGTCGTACAGCATCACCATCAGTTCCTGCAAACAAGGGCAGGCGCAGAGCATCTTCTTCTCGCCGTGCAAACCCGTCCACCTGCTCACCAGTGGGTGCGGTCTCCTCCCAAGGCAGATGAATATGGTCGGCATGCAAGCTCCAACCCGGTGCGAATCCATCTTCGCCATTACGGAAACTGAGATCATTGTCACTAGCTTGAAGAAGCCGCTGATCCAGATCGCTGCCGGCTTCAGGCAGATTCATGTAATCAGAGCTCACCAGGTGAAGGTTGTTGTCGATTCGGCCGTAG
Source organism: Synechococcus sp. UW179A (assembly GCF_900473965.1). Lineage (NCBI taxonomy): Bacteria > Bacillati > Cyanobacteriota > Cyanophyceae > Synechococcales > Synechococcaceae > Synechococcus > Synechococcus sp. UW179A. The sequence goes on from NZ_UCNJ01000020.1 coordinate 27,297, forward strand.
TGAATCTGCAATTGCAGTTGAGGGATCAGTAAGGGATGCGCCTCTGAGCCTGATCCATAGGTGAGATGGCTTTTGTGATCGTTGCTGTCAAGCTGATTTCCGTTCCAATGGTCTGGAAAAATAATCACAGCCTGAAGAGGTAAATCACGCCACTCATCACCTAGGGGAATGTGGTCATAGGAGGATGATTCACCGATGTAATTCCAGAACACTTCAGCCCGGGATTGGCGTTGATTGGGTTTTGCCGATCCAGTGATCATCTTCAATCCTGTTGGCATATTGACCAAAAGATTCGGATCATTGGGCTGAAGCACGCTGTAGTAGGCGATTGAGCTGGCTTTGGGTGTGACATAGCTCCAATCCCCTCCAAGCCCATCTGTGCCTTCGTTAACCAAGCTGGGTGTCCAGTAAGTGGAAAAATTGTTGGTTGGTTGTGCCGCTGTGCTTCCTGCTCTCAGCAAAGAGCTAACGGTTGAGTTCTCATCGGTGCTGGTATTGGCAAAGAAGTCATGGGAATGCATGAATTGCGCATTTCCCGGCGCAACGATCGGATCAGCCGCGGCCCTGTGGCTGAAAGCGATATTCGAGACAAACTCTCCCTGGGAGAAGCCCGTTAGTTCAAAAGCGTCTGCATCCTCATCCGCAGGTTGTTCATCGCCATTTCCTTGTTCAGCTGTGCCGATGATCTGATCCAGATTGAGATCCAGCTGAAAGAGGAGCTCATTGCTCTCGTTGGTGGTTTCAGCAGGTCCCTGCTCACCAGTGAACATGCCGCTGTCGTTCAGTATCCAGTTGAAATCACCCCAAGGTCCACGATCGAGCACGCGGATCCGTCCCATGGCATCCACTGCAGCGCCGACAAGTTCAGCCTCTTCCCGCACCAGGGGAATATCACCGTTCCAGTAGTTGTCGTTACGGCGAATGAGCAGAGGTTCATCACTCCCTTTCTGGACAAAGGCCTGTCCGGTGGCGTCGTCCACCCACAATCTGGCGGTACCGGAATCAGCGATCAAGCGACGATTGGAGGCATCGTTCGAATCATCGGCGTCCTCGCCAGCAGGTTGTTCATCGCCATTTCCTTGTTCAGCTGTGCCGATGATCTGATCCAGATTGAGATCCAGCTGAAAGAGGAGCTCATTGCTCTCGTTGGTGGTTTCAGCAGGTCCCTGCTCACCAGTGAACATGCCGCTGTCGTTCAGTATCCAGTTGAAATCACCCCAAGGTCCACGATCGAGCACGCGGATCCGTCCCATGGCATCCACTGCAGCGCCGACAAGTTCAGCCTCTTCCCGCACCAGGGGAATATCACCGTTCCAGTAGTTGTCGTTACGGCGAATGAGCAGAGGTTCATCACTCTCTTTCTGGACAAAGGCCTGTCCGGTGGCGTCGTCCACCCATAATCTGGCGGTACCGGAATCAGCGATCAAGCGACGATTGGAGATTTCCTCGGTCTGGATCGTTGGCGTAAAATTTGAAATATATCTTTCATCAAACTTTGCACTGCCAAGACTAGTTTCATTGCCTTCAGTGAACAAGCCCCAATCATCATCAGGTCCTTTCCATGATTCATCACTGAAGTTGAAATAAAACATACTATCAAATATCGCCATGTCATTTTCAATGTAACTACTTACTTCCTGAAAATATGTCTTCATGTTGTCTGTGTTTGTGACTTGATCTGCGTAGCCGCTGCTTTGCCACCCTGTTTCACCCAATATCAATGGAGTATCAACAAGATCAAAGCTGTCCAGGACAGACCGAAAAAGAGTTTCATCTGCTTTCAAGATCTCAACTTGGTCCTGTGGAGTCCATTCAGGGTTGGAGCGATTGTCAAAAAAACCTGCATAGGAATGCACATTGATGTAATCCAGTTCCTCAAGAAGCTTGTCGCCTTGTTGACTCCAAAAACTGCTGTTTGGTCGTAATGTTTCGCCTGCAAAGTTATAGGTGATCGATAAATCACTACGTTCGCGAAATATCTGAACCTGCTCACGAACGTCTGACACCCCTAGGGCATTGGGATTCCAGTCAGCAAGCTGTTCGTTCCCAAGGCTGAATCCCAGGATGTACTGCTCATAGGGTTGAGTCACCTCCAGAGCCTGGTCTATTAATTGCGCTGCATCACTTTCATTAGTGATATAAATACCAGCTTGTACCTTCAAGTCAAGATCCATCTGGTTGATTGCTTCGAGGATTCGACCGGTGTAAGCGTTAGTGCCCCAAGTACGGATCGTGTCGAAGCCAAGAGCTGAGACCTTGAGTAAGGCTGATTCCAGCCGCTCCTGATTGAGCCATTGTCCTTGAGAATCGATTGAAAACCCGATTCCGCGACGACCTTCCCAGAACGGTCTGGTAGCTGCTTCAGTATTGGAAAAATTGTTTGTTGTTGCCTCTTCAGAAGCTGCATCGCTTGTTGCGAACTCAGAACTCCCATCACCCGCATTGATTTGATCAGCATTCGTTGCAACAGCAGATTCGAAGCCATTTGTTAGATCTTCACCAACCACACTGAATTCAGTGCTGGCCAAGGTTATAGATCCTTCCGGGCTGGTCTCCATTACCTCAATTCGATAAGCACCACTCGCTGCTGGCGTCATTAGTAGTCGCCAGTGCCCATCATCAGCAACTACTACACCTTTGTGAGTCGTCTCCTCGCCAAATCTGCCCTCCGGTCGCCAGTACTGTCCGGAGTCAAGGTGGAGAATCCTGACCTCAACGGCAGTCCCAATTTCACGGCCGGGTAATTCGCCGTAGATCCCTGTTTCGACGCCTGTCTGCATGACGACGTCGTCGTCTGGCCATATCAGGATGTTTTCAATCATGAAGGGATGTGGATGAATGCCACTAATGATCTTTCTCAACATGCGCCGAGCTAATCCATCAGTTGTGACTCACTTCCCAAAACGTGTAACTAAATCTGACTCATCATTAAAAAGACAATCGCTGCGTTTCGTTACACCGGTAAGGTTGATCGACTAGAAGTATTGCCCGGGGCTTTTAGTGCCTTGTTGCTATGGCTCAATCGCTATGGTTTGTCAAGTCTTGATGTGAAAATGATTGGGTTGCTATCCCGGAGCTCTTTAGAGAGGAGTCATCGAATTGATGGAAAGATCAGCAGCAATCATTCCATCTGTATTTGGTAATCGTGCTATGGCGCTTGGTTGTCGTGCGAGCTGAGCCGTCGTCACTGGTTCACAAAAGATAGCTTCTGATGAGGAATAGCCTGCTGGATTGATGGTCATTCGCCAAGCGCCTCTGGAGTTTATTTTTGCTATTGCTATTGCCTGATTCTTCGATGAGTCTGAAGTAGGGTTTGCCGTTATTGTTTTCATGAAGGCTGCTTTGTAGAAGGCTACTTTGGGGAAGGCTATGTGAGGCTTGCTCTTCGCTGCACTGCTTGAAACTGCTAATGAGTCTTGTTGTGCGTAATTACTGGCTTATTGATGCGGTTTTGTAAAAAAATCAGCCCCGAATGGCACTAAGAATCTGATTGTTGCGACTTTGCCTCATTCGACACTTTGCTAAGACCGCCGCTGATCGCTTCCACTGGGCAGAATGATTGGCATGACATCTGAGCTCAGTAGCTGCTTGGTAGGTCTAGCTTTCAGATCAACGTGCCCCTGGTGGCGGCTGGCAGAATCGTGATAGTTAGGTAGGCTCGTGTAAGCGAAGGCCAACATCCTTAAGATCAGTCCAAGGTGGCAGTCGTAAGAGTTGGGGTTGTTACTCAAAAAACGTAGATCGAATTGCCGGAGCTAGCCTCTGGAGATGAGCTTGTGCTGGGTTTACAGGCAAAACTGCGACGAGGTCGTAAGTTTCAGGGGACGTCAGGTTCCCAATCTCTTCTGTCAGTCGAGCAGGTCTTTTGTCTGATTCGAGCATTGTGCTCAGGTCTGTAAGTCTTTCGGTACCGATGCTTCTCAAGAGATGATGATGAGCATATTCATTGGATGTGTTTTACATTTTCATTGTTATTTCAGCGAAACTGCTCAGCATAGTCGGCTGCAAATGTTTTAAAGGTGCGTGGAGTTTTCCCCGTGATCGAAGCAACTTCATTTGTTGTGACTGCAGAGCTGCCTGAGCCAATTCGGCTGTAAAGACCTATTACGTGATCTGCTAGAAACTCAGAGACGCCAACATCCAACATAATCTTGCGATATTCGCTGCAGTCCATGTCGTAGTAGTTGATTTTGCATCCAATTGCCTTGCCCAACAGTTCCACGGCTTCAGGAAACGTCAACAGCTCCGGTCCAGTGAGTCGTAATGTTTTCCCTGCGTAACCATCCTTGGTTAGTGCTACGACAGCTGCGGCTGCGATATCACGAGTATCGATAAACCCTACCTCTGCAGTGCCGACTGAACAGATTGCAAACACATTTTGTTGGCTGATGTTCTCAGCTTGGGAGAGGAACATCTGCATGAAGTAGTTCGCTCTGATGTGGGTGTAGAAAAGCCCGGATTTTTCCAAGTTTTGTTCCGCCTGACCGTGAATCCGGGAGACTGAATCATCCCCGTTTGGATCAGCACCCAGTGAGGAGAGTCGTGCGTAATGGTTTACTCCGACCTGTTTGGCCGCAGCGATCAGATTCACCTCCATCGTTAGCTGATTTGCAACCGCGGGTACGATCGCGAAAACGGAATCGGCCCCATCTAATGCAGCAACAACAGCTGCTGCATCTTCAAGGTTGACTGCCAGATCATCAGGGTGTGAGGGATGTCGACTCAGCCCACGTACTCGATGTCCCTGGCTTCGGAGCAATTCGGCTGTATGACCTCCAACATTTCCTGTCGCACCAGTGACAACAATCATATTCTTTGCTTTTGACTTAGGTTTTGATTCTCATCTCGACTCTAGGTCGAGCTTTGTCTATTGATTCGTTACCGATTAATCCCGTCAGGATTTTCCTCCATTGCTGTGTCAGTGCCTAGATGAAGAAAGCAGGCTCTGTTGCTCAAGCCCGAGTTTCGCACTCAGATTGGCAGCGTCGCAGCTTCCTCCTGTTCGTCCCCTCAGCAGTTACTGATTGGATCAGGGCCCTGACTTTTGATTCCCAGCGTTGATTCGCTGTCTTGGTTTGTACGAGCGTTCAGGTTGCGATCGCGTCAGTCAACAGAATCAATCAATCAATCCATACGCGCGTCTCCGACTGGTTTCAAGTCGTTGATGCGGAGCTGAATGGTGTCCACAGGTAGTGTTTTTGCCGTCGCTATGCTTGGCCTTTACACCGGTAGTAGTGTTTTGGTATGACCTGACTCTCTTCCATGACCTCAGCCGATCGCCATGCCATCCGTCAGATGCTCCGCTTTCAGCTCCAATTGGATAGGGAGTGGAGCTGCAAGAGCGAGGCGGAGCAGTGGGACGAGGTTGATCGGATCGAAAATCATGATCAACTTGAGTGGATTGCAGCCTGGGGAGGGGTTAAATCTGCTCGGAGCAGGGTCGAGGCAAGGCGAGAGGCTGCTTCGAGCATGGTTGAAAACCAACGTGTGTTGAATGTGGGGCGTTACAGCGAAGCTGTTCAAAGGATTTCGTCAGCAGGGCCAGTTTTGGCAGGGTCGCTTTCGTCTGTTGTTAGTTGTGCGGAATGACATGACACTAAGTTGTTGTTGGAAACGGGATAGGTAGGCAGGCTGGCGTCAGCAAATGCCAGTAACCTTTGCTTTTATTTGACAAGTAGATGTCAGGGTTGGGGCTATTGCTCAAAAACGTTGATCGTTTCCCGATGTTGTGTTCTTCAGAAGAATGAGTCTGTGCATTCACTGAAAAGAAGTATGTCGTCAGTCAGTCTTACAGTTATCCCTTTCAAAATGTTCGTTGCTGCCTCTTAGCGCTTGGTTGCATAAAGAGTTTTGAGGGGTATGTCTCTCGGTTGTCCTTGCAAAGTTGTGAAATAGGGCTTGTTACAACGCAACTGGTTAGTTCATCAGACCTTGAATATTGATTGGATCAATTGCCCCTCTTTAGAGCGATTAAAAAGGTTTAGTGTTCATGGTTCCGGTTGGCATTGCGCCTTGACGGAGAGTTGGAGTTCCCTTCCTTACCGAGAGGTGCTGCTGTTCAAGCTCGGGCTATCAATTAGGACATGGCTATTCAAGAGGTAGGCTCTTGTGGGAGTCTTTTTTCTCGAAGTGCCACCTTGGGAATGCCTTAAGTCTGTTGGCTAGTTCCGAAAGTCACCAAAACGGGGGCGTAAACGTTTGATGCATTCATTCTTTTATCCGTCCAATGCCCCTGTTCAGCGCCAGAGAATTGCCAAACGAACCTGTCTATAGCCTTGTTTGCAGCAATATCTTGATTTCTGATGGTGTGAGTGCAATGGGATTGTTGCGGTTGCTTGCTGCCTCAACGATGCGATCTAGATCTGCAGCGGTGATGCCGTAACTTCCCAGGCGGGGAATTTTGAGTTCCTCTACCCAATTGAGCAAGCTTTTTGTGAAGTGGTCTACGGCAGCCTTGTTGTCACTGAGGCTGCTACCACCTGGCATCAACCGACCAACACGGGCCATCCGTTCAACTGCTGGATGATGGGGATCGCGTTGTTGCAGTGCGCTCCAGTTCTGTTGCTGAGCGGCAGCCATCAACGTTCCACAAATCACGCCGTGGGGGATCGCGAACCATCCCCCAATCGGCCCAGCCAGGCCATGAACAATTCCCAGGCCGGCATTCGCTAATCCAATTCCAGAACAGAGCGAGCCGTAGGCCATGCTTAGACGCACTTGCGGATCGGAGGATCCCTCTCCACAAGCACGCCGCAAATTCGGCACCAAGTGCTGGAGCCCGCTCCAGACAATTGCGTCGCTCAGCGGTGTTGCCATGGGAGAGAGAAACGGCTCCAGCAGCTGGGTGAAGGCGTCCATACCGCACGCTGCCGTGACATCAGCATCGGCACCAGTCAGCAGAGAACCATCAAGAATCACTGTGTTGGGGACAAAGTTGTCATGGCGTAGTGACTTCTTGTAGCCATTCGGTCCCACATGGCTCAGCACCGCATTTTTGGAGACTTCTCCACCGGTTCCTGATGTGGTGGGAATCGCCAGGAAAGGCAGGGTGATTCCGCTGTGGGCCCGACCACGGCCTACGCCCTCCAGGTGATCGAGCACGGAATTTCCGTGGGGAAGCATCGCGGCAATCGCCTTGCCGAAATCGATTACGCTGCCGCCGCCAATGCCAACCACAGCATCAAGGCCCTGGTCAAACCACTGCTGGGTAACGCGATCCACCAGCTCTGTACTGGGTTCTCCTGTAGAGATCACACGGGAATATTTAGTACCAGCGTCTTTGATTAAGCACTCCACCACGCTCAGCTGTCCCATCGCCTCCAGCGAAGCCTGTCCTGTCACAAGCAGGACAGATTGAGCGTTATGTGAGCGCAGCCAATCTGTGATCTCTTGGAGCGTTCCCATTCCGCAGTGAATCGGCGGGACGCGCGCAAAAGAAAACGAAACCGTCATGGGGCGACGGATTCGTAAGCAACACCTTTCCGCGGCTCAGCCATCCAATCTGCGACGGTTTCCTTCCACTTGAGGTAATGCGGCGTGGTCTTGTGTGCCGCTGCAGCAGCCTCGGATTCGTACGCCTCGTAGAGCAGAAACAGAGTGGGGTCGTCTTTGCTTTGAAGGAGGTCAAAGCGTTGATTGCCTGGCTCCTGGATGGATTCCCTGTGATTCAGTGTTGAAGCCTGACGGAACTCCTCGATCCGATCAGATTTCACGTGGATGTGAACGCAAGTGACGTGCATCGGAGACCAGAGACACAGTGAAGTTCTATCCAACCATCTCCCGCGCAGATCGCAGATTGCTTGGGTTATGAGCTGATTTGGCTGCTGATGAGATTGCCGAATGAGAGGACTTAAGGCGTCGGGGTCAGGTGATCCGGTCGACGATCAGCTCGTAGTCATTGGTAGGAATCCGCGTCGGGATGAGTTCTTAGTAACTTCAGAGGGGGCGTCATCCGGTGGATGACAGCGCTTGATCACTCGCATCCATCCCACCTGTAAATGCACCCACCGCCCCATGTTGGCTGTTGATGACCGTGTCCATCGACGAGGTTGAGTTGGCGGCAACCGGCGTGGCGTGTGGTGCTGTTTTGCGCAGGGGTGGGTGGTTTCACACCGGCCTGATCCATTCCTTTACAGAATCACTGCATTGATGGGGTGCGTGGTGGCTGAGCTGGTGTAAATCCTGCTGACCAGAGCTGGCCCTGGTGGACGCTGTTGCCAATTTGGAGTTTCTAATTGCAGTTTGCTTAGCGGAGCTGACCCTGCGTTGTCTTTGGTTTGTTGTGCAACTGGGCACGACCAAGGGCAACTGCTTGAGTCAGTCAGAGCGTTGGCAACAGCTTCTTCATTAGGCCTGCCAATCTGTATGGGAGCTTGTTCTCTTTCTCCGGTGACTGCTGAGCTGCTTCAGTTGACGAAAACTGTTGGTGGCGTGCTGCTCGGTAAGGAGCACCAGGTGCGGCTGGCTTTCAGTTGTCTGCTGGCAGGGGGGCATCTGTTGATCGAAGATCGCCCCGGAATGGGCAAGTCGACCTTGGCCGAAGCACTGGCAACCGTGTTTTCGCTGGCATTCAAGCGGGTGAGCTTCACCAGTGACCTGCTTCCCGCTGACCTGACCGGGATCAACATTTTCCATCAGGCGGACGCAACCTTTCATTTCCAGCCGGGTCCTTTGTTCACCCAGGTGTTGCTGGCTGACGAGATTAACCGCGCCAGTCCTCGCACCCAAAGCGCACTGCTGGAGGCCATGGCGGCTGGGCGCTTGAGTATTGATGGCATCAGCCATACGCTGCCACAGCCCTTTTTTGTGATCGCCACCCAGAACAGTCTGGATCAGGTGGGTACAAGTTCTCTGCCTGAGGCGCAACTCGATCGTTTTCTGATGCGCGTCAGTCTTGGTTTCCCCGACCGCGACGCGGAGCGTCAGCTGCTTCGCGGTGTTGGCTCTCCTGTTGAGAGTCTGCAAGGGGTTGATGATCAGGTGCTGCTTCGGCTGCAGCAGCGCTGCGCGGCTCAGTACTGCTCCGAGCAGCTGCTGGAGTACGTGCTCGACCTCGTGGAGGCGACCCGGCGCAACCAGGAGGGCCTGTCTCCAAGGGCCAGCCAGGGGCTTGTTTCGGCAGCACGCGCATGGGCACTCATCGATGGCAGAGACCACGTGCTGGTTGACGACGTGCAGGCGGTGTTGCCGGCCGTGGTGGAGCATCGCCTTGATGCCGGCTGCCCAGCGAACGCAGGCACGCCCCTCAGCACCGATCTCCTGGAGCGGGTGAATGCGTTGCGATGAGCTCAAGCTCGGACTGAGATCCCTCTACATCGTTCCCAGCCGCTTCGGTCTCCTCTGGCTTGCCGCGGCGGCGTTTCTGCTGCTGGTGGCGATTCAGACCTCCAGTAACAGCACCTTGCTTCTTGGCTTTCTGATGCTGGGCGTGATGCTGCTGGCGATGTTTCTCACCCACGACACGCTGCATGGTCTGACTTTGCGCTGCGGTCAGCCAGCTCCCGCATTTGCCGCTGAAAGCACCACTTACCCGCTGATTCTGGAAACCCGTTCGCCACGGCCTCCGATGCGTCTGCGCTTCCGCGACGGGTCTGAGGCTGCAGACCTGCAGTTGGCAGCGGGAATCACAACGCTTGATCTCCCCTGGACTCCGCAGCGTCGTGGCTGGCAAAGGCCACCCCAGCTGCAGATCGAGACCATCGCTCCTCTGGGCCTGTTCATCTGCTGGATGCGGTGGCTGCCTCCACAGGCTCAGTTGGTTTGGCCACGTCTTCACTCAGGTCCAGTGGGCGAGCAGTCAGCGTCTCAGTCCCGCGATGGTCTGGATGAATGGCACGATCTTCGCGACGTGCGTGATCAGGAGAGACCATCCGTTGTTGACTGGACCGGTGCCGCCCGGGGGCGCCCGCTGCAGGCGAAAGTGTTCACCGATCCCAGCAATCAGGTGTGGATGCTGGAACCGGCGTCGGGTCTGCCATTGGATCGGGCTGTTGAACACCTGGCTCAGCGGGTGATGCAGTTGCATCAGCAGGGTGTGCGTTATGGACTGCATCTCCGCGGCAAAACCCTGGCACCGGATCTGGGTCTGCGTCATCGCAATGCCTGTTTGGAGGCATTGGCGACAGCATGATCCGCAGGCCGCCAACAGGAGTGCTGGCCTGGTGCGCCTTCCCGCCGTTGCTGCTGCAGTGCTTTGTATTGAACAGCGCAGCGGCGCTCACCTGGCCGACCTGGGCCCTGGTGATCTGCGCCATGTTCAAGTTGAGCGAGTCCCGCAGGCCTTTTGACTGGCGGTTGGTGGCGTTGCTGCAGTTGCTGTCAGCGGGGTTGCTGGCGGCACAGCTGCAAAGCCTGTTGGCTTCTGCTTTGCAGTTGATCGCCGTTTGCAGCGCACTTGCAGCTCTGCTCAGTCATGAGCTCCAGGGGATGTTGTCATTTCGTGGATTGTTGCAACGCAGTCTTCAGCTGCTGGCGGCAGCTCTGCCTCTGGCCCTGGTGCTGTTCCTGGTTGTTCCTCGTCTTCCGCCGTTGTGGACAACGCAGTTTGGTCCTGCGCGCGGTGCTGTCACCGGGCTCTCTCCTGATCTCGACCCGCTCAGCATCGCGACATTGGCATCGGTGCAAGCCTCCGCTGCCCGCATAACCGTGCCTCAGGGAGTCGTCTTGCCTATGGATGCCTACTGGCGTGTGCTGGTACACGAGACGTTTGACGGACGTCGTTGGCAGCACCGTGATTCTCCCGCACCGCCGAAATCTCTCAGAGATGGGCGCAGTACTGCGGCGATCAGCCAGTGGTGGGTTGTCGAACCCTCCGCAACCCGTGCGCTCCCTTGGGATGGGCGTTCGGCTCCGGTGGCTGCCAATCAGTGGATCGCGCCGGAGGGGGAGCTGTTGATGGATGTCTCTTCTCGACAGCGCCGGGCCTATCGATTGCAGGCCAATGGAAATGCGCAGGACTGGCGACGCCGGCCCCCAATGGGGAGTGAGCGGCAGCTTCCAGCCGATGGATTGCTTCGTCTCAGGCAGCTGGGAAGAGGGTTCAGCAGCCTGCCCAGTGATCGTGAGCGCTTGGCAGCAGTCGAGCAATGGTTTCGTAGTCAGCCGTTTCGATACAGCCTTCAACCTGGATCAGCGCTGGATCTCGATGACTTTCTGTTTGATCGCCAGGTGGGGTTCTGCGGTCATTACGCCAGTGCCCTGGCGGCGTTGTTGCGCTCGGCAGATGTTCCGGCCCGTGTTGTCAGCGGTTATCGAGGCGGCCAGCTGGTGAAACCCCTGGGCGGGGTCGACTACCTCGAACTGCGCCAGAGCGATGCCCATGCCTGGGTGGATGTCTGGTTGAACGACGAAGGCTGGCAACGTGTCGACCCGACGCTCTGGATCGCCTCCACTGCTCAGAATTCTCTCCCTCAGCAACTCCCATCAGCTCTGCGTTCAGAGACGAAGCTGGCCTGGTGGCAGTGGATCCAGCGGCAATGGTGGGGCCTGGATCTGGTCTGGACCCGTTGGTGGTTGGGTTTTGACCAGTCCAGTCAACAGATCTGGTTGCAACGGTTGTTCGGTGACCAACAGCGATGGCTCGGTCTCACAGTGCTGTTTGCCTCGATGGCCGCTTCCGGTCTGGGTTGGGTGATGTTGCGCCACGCGCTGGCAGGACGCCAACCGCTTGATCAGTCGTTGCGCCTGCTTGCACGGCTGGGTGTGCTGCCCTTGCCCGGCGAAAGTTTTCCAGCACTTTGCGAGCGTGCTTCACATCTTCATCCTGATCAGGCTGATCTGTGGATGGCTATGGCTGAACGGCAGCAGCTGATTGCCCATGCCCGGCTCAGTGATTCACGGCGCCGGGATCTGCTGCACCAATGGCGCATCATTCGCCGACGTCTTCGCTCATACCTCTGAGGATCTAGTTTTCTCTTTCATGGATGGAATGGAAATTATTGTGCATCGACACTGCAACTGCTCAGGCCTCTGGCTCGCAGAATCGTGGGTAGATGACCTGAACTGTGTGGCGGCGAGCAGCATCCAATCTGAGAACCAAAGCTGGCCCCGATGGCTGCAGCTGCTACTTAGCCTTTCATTGCTTGAATTGGTCTGCGGGGCTAATCCCTGAGTTAACTCTGGGATTTTGTGAAACTGGGATAGATGGTGTGCAACTGAGGTCTTGGTGGTTTCTTGAAGCTGGCTTGTAATTCGTTTCCTGTCAGTTGGATCTAATGGGTGAAACCCCAGGTTCTATGACCCCAAGATTGCCGTGCATTCAAGTTTTTCTAGGGAGGCATCGCGACGCTGCAAACGCAGGCTGATGACCCTGGCGAGATATCGCGCATCATCGGCAACGCCGCAGAAGCGCCCGGAGCCCCAGGTATGTAGCCATGGCAAACCGATGAAATACAGGCCGGCGCTTTGGGTGACCCCGCGATCATGGGCAGGCAATCCACTCCCATCAAAAACGGGCGCATCAATCCAGCTGAAATCGCCGCGATATCCCGTACACCAGATCACCGCAGCAAGGGGCTGTGTATTCAAATCAATGCCAGGGTCATCCACGGGTGGGGGTTGCCAACAGGGGGAATACGCCTGTTCGATCGGTGCAGCAATTCCCTCCTTTTCGATCCAGCTGTCAATGCTGCTACGAATGCGGCAGTACACAGCATCGGCCTGATCAAGATTGGCGGCTAAATCATTGGTGAAGCCGATGTGGTCTCCGGTGATGCTGGATAGACGACCATGCAAGTGCATCCCTTCCATCGCACGTCGGCGCAGGTCAATTTCACGACCGCCGTCACGTCCGGTTAGGTAATGGTTGGTCTTCGCTCGGACGGTCCGTGGGTCTGCGTGATCGCTTATCGGCATGGCGTAGTAGCCCATCCGGTCCAGCCAATCAACAACGTCCTTGCCGCGGTAACGGCGCGGAGATCGTGGGGCTCGTCCCACACTCAGATGGACAGAACGCCCTGCAAGATGGAGGTCTTCGGCGATCTGGCTACCTGATTGGCCATTCCCGACCACCAAAACAAGGCCCTCGGGGAGAGCATCAGGGTTTCGGTAAGAACGCGCATCGATTTGTAGTAACGAGCTGGGCAGACGTTCGGCGTATGGATGACGACGGGGTCTGTGATATCCCCCAGTGGCAACGATGACGTGTTCGGCATCGATCACCCCCTCGCTGGTGACCAATCGGTAGCCATTGCCAATGGGTGTCAAACGTTCGACAGCGATTCCTTCGCGTAAATCAGCGTTGACATGCTGAGCAAAGCGCTGGAGATAATTCACAATGGACATCTTGTCCATGAAGCCGTCTGGCTGATCGCCGTCGTAGGGGAAATCAGGCAGACGGCATTGCCAGTTTGGTGTGACTAAACAAAACGAATCCCAGCGTTGCTGATCCCATGCATAAGCGACACGGTGTTTTTCGAGAACGAGAGGTTTTAGCCCTTGCAGTTTCAGTTCATGAGCTACGGAAAGACCAGCCTGGCCTGCTCCGACGATGACAACAGAACGGCGCTTTGCAGTTGCATTCTGGGTTGATATGACGTGCATTAACTCAACATACCTAATAACTATGGGAAATCTTCCGCTGCCGATGTAGCTGAAGGCACAAAATGAGGAAAGTAGAATTTTGGATCTGACCTGGATTTTTGTCGCATTGGGCACATCTCGCGGCCGGACGATTGGGCCACGATTTAGTCAATTATGAAAAGATTACATGCCTGCAGTTGACCGTCCCGCCAATCAGCCCGGTGATTTCCTTGTCGATTATGAGGAGAAAGTCTTCCCCGATATTAAGGCCGATCCAGGGGAAAAAGCCCTGGTCACATTCCATACAGTGGCCTTCGAGGGATCCATCGGCCTTGTCAATCTCCTGCAAGCCAGTCGTCTGATTTCCAAAGGCTTTGAGACTTCAGTCTTGCTATATGGTCCTGGCGTCACCCTAGGTGTCATGCGTGGGTTCCCTAAGCTTGGTGATGCGGCGTTCGACGGGCATTTGAACTTCAATGCCCGTCTCCAGAAGTTCATGGACCAGGGCGGAAAAGTGTATGCCTGTCGCTTTGCTCTGCAGGCGCTTTATGGTCATGGTGAAAAGGCCTTAATGCCTGGAATTACCCCAGTTAATCCACTCGATGTTCTTGACATTGTCCTGATGCATCGCAAAGAAGGCGCTTTCATTCTTGATACTTGGACGCTCTGATTTTTACTTTGGGGTTTGTTCACTTTGTCTACAATTAAGGTTGCTGCAGCCCAGATCCGTCCTGCCCTTTTCAGTCTGGACGGATCCCTACAGAGGGTGCTCGATGCCGTGGCTGAAGCAGCATGCCAGGGTGTTCAGCTGATCGTATTTCCTGAAACATTCCTCCCGTATTACCCCTATTTTTCGTTTGTTGAACCACCGGTTTTGATGGGTCGTTCCCATCTGGCCCTCTACGAACAGGCCGTGGTGGTACCCGGCCCGGTAACTGATGCAGTTGGTGCTGCCGCACGCCAACACGAAATGCAGGTTCTCCTTGGTGTGAATGAACGTGATGGTGGGACGCTCTACAACACGCAGCTGTTGTTTAACAGTTGCGGCGAGATTGCTTTGAAGCGGCGGAAAATTACACCGACTTATCACGAGCGAATGGTCTGGGGTCAAGGTGACGGATCAGGCCTGAAGGTGGTGCCCACTCCACTGGCCCGCGTCGGAGCCCTGGCCTGTTGGGAGCATTACAACCCCCTTGCCCGTTACGCCTTGATGGCCCAGGGAGAGGAGATCCATTGCGCTCAGTTTCCCGGCTCGCTGGTGGGGCCGATCTTCAGTGAACAGACCGCCGTCACCATGCGTCATCACGCCCTGGAAGCAGGGTGTTTCGTGATCTGTTCCACCGGTTGGCTGGATCCCGATGACTATGCGTCGATCACGTCGGAGTCAAGCTTGCACAAAGCTTTTCAAGGGGGTTGTCATACCGCCGTGATTAGTCCCGAAGGTCGTTATCTTGCTGGCCCTTTGCCTGAAGGTGAGGGGTTGGCGATCGCCGATCTGGATCTCGCACTGATCACCAAGCGCAAACGGATGATGGACAGTGTCGGCCATTACAGCCGTCCTGAACTGCTGTCTCTTCACATCAACAGTACGCCCGCGGTTCCCGTTCAAGACATGACCACTTCGACGGTTCCACTAGAGCCAGCCACGGTTTCCGATGCAATTTCATCGATGGAGGGGTTGAACCATGTCTGAGCTTGGCCGCTTGGTTACTGAACTCCAGGTGAATGGGGTTCGGGTTGACCAAGTGAAGGGCAACCCTGGAAGGCGGGGAGGGGCTGGTCCCTCCGATCACCGGGCGCTTGAGCTTGATGGCACCACTTTTATGGTGCCTGTTTATAACGATGCCTCCGCATCGTCGCCCTACAGGCTGGCGTCCAGAGGCCACGCTCTGTTGATCGAGGGTCCTGCGCAGACCTGTGCTCCAGAGATTTCAACTCCACGGGAGCCTGCGTTTTACGGCCTGGCGACTGCCGATGGAATTTCATACCGGTCCATCGCCTTGCTGCACAGCAAGGATGTCCTGGCGACCACGCTGCTGCAGACCTGCATGCGTTTCCGAGATCGATCGCAGTCCTGTCAGTTCTGCGCCATTGAACAGTCGATCGACAACGGCGCGTTGATTCGCAAAACCCCCGAGCAGGTTGCGGAGGTGGCTGAGGCTGCCGTCCGGCTGGACGGGGTCAAGCAACTGGTGATGACCACCGGCACGCCCAACAGTGATGATCGCGGCGCTCGCCTGATGGCCGATACCGCTGAAGCGGTGAAACGTCGTGTGAACCTCCCGATCCAGGGTCAGTGTGAACCGCCAGAGGATCCAAGCTGGTATCGGCGCATGAAGGAGTCTGGAATAGACAGCCTTGGCATGCATCTTGAGGTGGTGGAGCCGGATGTGCGACAGCGGATCCTTCCGGGGAAATCGGAGCTCAGCCTTGAGCGCTATTACGAAGCCTTCGCGGATGCCGTTGCGGTGTTCGGTCGTGGCGAGGTGTCAACCTATCTCCTGGCCGGTCTTGGCGACAGCAAGGAGGCCCTGCTTGCCTGCAGTCGCCGCTTGATTGATCTGGGGGTCTATCCCTTTGTGGTGCCCTTCGTTCCGATTTCTGGAACGCCACTCGAGAGTCATCCTTCACCAGATAGCTCCTTCATGGTCGACGTTTATCAGGGTGTTGCCGCAATGCTGCGATCGGGTGATCTGCACTCTGATCAGATGTCCGCCGGTTGTGCCAAATGCGGCGCCTGCTCGGCTCTCGCGCTGTTTGAACAGGTGTCCTCTTAGCCATGGTTTCTTGTCTGGATCCCAGCAGCCGTGGCATAGGTCGTAGCACCAGTTCGGCACCGCACGTGTTCATGCCCTCCGTGCGTGGCGGGATCGGCATCGATGCCGACGACTTTCGCCTGTCGCCCACGGCGAGTTCAGACCGTTTCACGTTTCATCTGCTGCGTTTCGATGCCACGCTCCTGCAGGGGTACTGGTCGTTGCGACGGGGCATTTTCTGCAGTGAACAGCATGTGTTCGAGCGCTCTGATTGTGATGAGCTCGACGCGATCGCCTACCCGATTGCTGCGCTGCACCACAGCTCCGACCCAGCCCATGACGACGCCGCTGGCACCAATGTGGTCGGCGTGGTTCGGATCGTTGAGACGGAACCGCGTCTCTGGTATGGCGGCCGTCTTGGTGTGCATCGTGATTTCCGCTGTCATAACCAGATCGGCAAAGGGTTGATCTGGAAAGCTGTCACCACAGCGAATGGTTGGGGATGCGACCGCTTTCTCGCCACGGTGCAGATACAGAATGTTCGCTTTTTCCGTCGCTTGCACTGGATCTCGGTCGATGAGCTTGAGATACGCGGCATACGCCACCACCTGATGCAGGCTGACCTCGCCTACTACTCACCGTCCCGTGAGCAACGTCCGATCGCAGTGTCCCAGGTGTCGTTCGCGGCGTGAGTGACGAACGTCTTGTGAATGCCTTGCTCAGGAAAAGTGGCCTTCTGGCCAAGGGGGACGTTCGCTCAGCGGCTGCCACCTTTCGCCATCAACCGTTTCCACAACTGGGATTAGCCGGGATGTTAGGTGACGACACCGCTGTGGTGCCTGCCCAGACCGGCAAGCTGCTGTTGGCCTGTGAGGGGATGCATCCCGACCTAGTCGAGGAGGATCCTTGGTTCGCGGGCTGGAGTGGGGTGCTGGTCAACCTCAGTGACATCGCGGCCATGGGTGGTCGACCGCTGGCTCTTGTGAACAGTGTGTGGAGCGGCCATGCCGAGGGAATGAGCGCCCTGCTGGAGGGAATGCGCTTTGCCTGCGATCGCTTTGGCGTCCCGATGGTGGGTGGCCATTCCAATCAGCAGAGCTCCTATCAGGCACTCTCGGTTGCCGTTTTAGGTGTGGCGGAGGGTCCAGTCCTCTCCGCGCGCGCGGCATGTCCGGGTGATGAGCTGTGGTTGCTGATCAACAAGGCCGGAAGCTTTTACCGCCACTACCCCTTCTGGGATGCCGCGACCCATGCATCGCCTGAGCGACTTCGTACACAGCTGGCACTGCTGCCGGCTCTGGCTGCCGCACAACTGGTGCACGCCGCCAAGGACATCAGCATGGGTGGAATGACCGGCACCGCGGTGATGTTCGCCGAAGCCTGCGGTTACCAATTGATCCTTGATCTGGATGCTGTGGAACGTCCTGATGACGTCCCAGACGAAGCCTGGCTTACCTGTTTTCCAAGCTTCGGATACCTTCTGGCTGTCGACCCCACGTGCACCCGATCCCTTGCGCAGATGCTGTCGAGCGAAAAGACGCTGATTTGCTGCCGAATCGGACACTTTGCCGAGGGTGATTGCAGCGTGCTGTTGCAACAGGCCGGGGTGAAGCATCGCTTCTGGGATGGAGGCGATGGGCTCACTGGTTTTGGCTGTGTTCGATGAGACAGTCATAGTCAATGTGGCCGTGCAGGATCTTTGAATTTGGCGATGATCAATGCCTGAAGTTCGTTTTCAACTGGAGTGGCCTGACGGGCAGTCCAGCACTCTGTATTCGCCATCTACGGTGATTCTGGATTATTTACAACCCGGTGATTCGCTGTTGGTTTCTGAGCTTGAGTCGCGTGGCGTCGAAGCGCTTCGCGCGGCATCAGAGCGAGTTCGCGAACGTTATGGTTTTGCCTGCACGCGCACCCATGAAGAGGAATCCCAGCTGCGCCAGTGGATCTCCCGCTACAGCTCCGATGACATCGTTCGTGTTGTTGGACCACTGACTTGATGATCACTGTTTTACTAAGCCGCCTTCAATGTCTGCCCCCCCCCCCCTCTTTCTTCTCACAATCACCCTTGAAACTGCCCGTCAGAAAGTGCCTATGGCTGAAAATGTCTGGAACAGCAAAAATTCAGAAAAGGTATCACTTGCTTACATCGAGAGTAGCGTTCGGCTAAACCGCAGTGAATTCATCTATGGCCTAACGAAACCTATAGGAGCAGATGGGATTTATACCACTTTTCTGGATGTCGATAAAGATGATTTTTCTGGCCGATGATAGGGTTGATTGTATCTGATTTTGGTATTAATCTTTTAAGATAGGTATGCTTTGGTGATGGCTGTGAATGAAGATTTCAAATTGCTATTAATTCCTTAATTAGCGGACGATGCACTGTTTGAGTTTTAGCAGTATTCGGTGAAGACGAGAGAGCGCGCATATATAAACTGGCTTGGCTGAGTAGCTTGGAAATTCCCTCTTTTAAATCGTCTCTGGCTTGTCAGTAGAGCAGCTTACGCCGTGTTTTGGCCGGTAGTTCCACAAACAGCGATTTCGAAACGGTTATCGCAGTCACGAAGGTACGATCTGAGGGCAACTGAGGGCATCTCAGTAGAGGAACAAAGCTGGCCCTGGTGGCTCCCGCTGCCACTTAGCTTTAGTTGCAGGAGCAGGTCTGAGGGGCTTGTTCCTAAGTTGTCCCTCATTTTTGTGCAACTGGGCAGAGTTATGTGTATCTGAGAGTGATCGCATCACAGGCCAACTCTCGACAGAGATAACCGTCGTAGGCATCAAGCCAAACGTTCGAGAAGAAATGCAAAAAGCATTTCGAGAACGAGCGAAATGATCAAGCAACTCTGCAAATGCTTAACTTCCAATAGCCATAATCTGCAATGCAGATGTAATTAATTTAGATTCTCAACAATTAATCGTAGTTTGAACCTTATATCAGTGTCACCTGCTCCGAGTCCTTGATGCCAAGGAGTAGCATGATTTGATCACCAGATAAATCTGTGAACATCAAGCCATTGTCAACATTTGTCCAGCTCCCACCTTGAATCATTGCAAGATCAATCTTGTCTTCGCCAACGGTGTAGTCCTGAATCAGCGCATATCCATCACCTGAAACACCCCGGAATGTATCAATACCTAGATCTCCCCAGACATCGCCTTGGCTGACAGCCAAGACATCATCATCTTTTCCACCTCTATACGTAACACCAGCAGCCGCTCCAGTGATGAAGTCGTTGCCACGATTTCCATTCACCCAACTCCCAGAATCGGCAGCAAGAACTTCAATCCTATCTCCATCATCTCCGCCAAGATATCGACCAAGTCCTCCACGCAGAATTATTTGATCTGCTCCTTTATCGCCATTGATATAGGAATCAATTCCGCCGAACACCTCAAAAGTGTCTGCTCCTTTGCCGCCAAAGTATTGACCTTTCTGGCCAGCACGCAAGACAAATCGATCATCGCCCTTATTGCCATTGGCATAGTTATTCTTGCCTCCTGTGACCTCGAGATAGTCGTTGTCGTTTAAAAGCGCAAAGTTGAAATTGGATTGATTGATCAGTGAATCAACCTTGTGAGTCCAATATCTGCGTCCGTTGATGAGCAGGTTTTCAAGGGTTTGTGCCGTGTTGCTATTGCTGTTAAGGCTGCTGCTCACGTCACTAGCTGGAGTCGGAGTCGGAGTCGGAGTTGGAGTGACTAACGCTTTAACAGCCGAGGTGGCGCTGGAACTGACACTTTCAGCTGTTCCTTGCTGATCGGTGTAACTGGCGGTGACGCTGATCGCAGAACCGACGTCAGCTTGAACCAGCGTGTATGTCGTTGATGATGGATCAGGGATATTGATTGCTGTTCCAGATCGCCTCCAGCCATAGGCAATCGTGCCGAGACCATCAGCATCAGCGAGGGTGTGGGATGCCGTTAAGGTCTGGCCTTGTGTTGGCGTGCCGCTGATGGTGACCGAACCTGTCGGTGCATCGTTGACATTGGCAACAGCTGAAGTGGCGGTGGAGGTGACACTTTCTGCTGTTCCTGCTCCGTCGGTGTAACTGGCGGTGACGCTGATCGCAGAACCGACGTCAGCTTGAACAAGCTCATAACTTGTCGATGTCGCACCAGAGATCGACGAGCCAGCTCGCTTCCATTGGTTGGTAATCGTGCCGAGGCCATCGGCATCAGCGAGAGTGTTTGCTGCAGTTAAGGTCTGGCCTTGTGTTGGCGTGCCGCTGATGGTGACCGAACCTGTCGGTGTGCGGTTTGGGATATTGGAAACAGTGACAGCATTTCCTGTTAGATCCTCGATGTTGACCGAGGAATCAGCTCCCGGTGCCCAGTCATCAGCAGCGGCGATGTTGTAGGTGGTGCCTTGGGTTGAGGCGGTGCCGTTCTTGTTGAGCAGGGAATCGAGGTTGCTCTGATCGGTGCTGTTGAGGGTGATGCTGGCGGCTGTCGCCGATGTCAGTTCAACGTCACCAGTGGTGAGGGTGTAGGTGCTACCGGAGCCACCGGTGATGGTGAGCTTGGAGACGTCGATGTCGTTGCTGGAGCCGGAATAGGCGGGCAGGTTGCTGCCGGTAAGAGCGAGAACACCGCTGGAATCGTCGTAGCTGGCTGAGCTGAGGCTTGGTGCGGCGACATTGGAGACGGTGATGGCGTTTCCTGTGCTGTCGGCTGGTGAGGAACTGGAGCCTGGATTCCAGTTCAGAGCAGCGGCGATGTTGTAAGTGGTACTTCCGCCGGAGGAGGTGCCATTTTTATTGAGCAGGCCGGCGAGTTGCAGTTGATCAGCCGCGTTGAGGGTGACGGAGAAGGCGGTGGCTGATGTGCGTTCAACGTCATCTGAAGTGAGGGTGTAAGTGCTGCTGCCTTCTCCAGTGAGGGTGAGTTTGGAGATATCGATATCGTTATCTGCGCCTGCATTGACCTTGAAGTTTGTCCCCGTCACAGACAGGACGCCGGTGGAAGCGTTGTAGCTGGCGGATGTCATTGCAGGATCAATCCACCAATCGCCGTTGCTATCAAGCTTGGCAATAAAGACGTCATAACTACCCGCTGATGTGAGTGTGTTACTGCCAAATGTGGCGGAGTAAAGGAAGTCACCAGTAACAATCGTGCTGTTGTCGCTTAGGACGGAGATGCCACGGCCAATCTCCCGACCTGTTCCACCGGCATTTTTAGCCCAGAGATAATCGCCGTTGCTATCGAGCTTTGCAATAAAAACATCCTTGTCACCCGCTGATGTGAGCGTGGTACTGCCAAATGTGGCGGTGCCGTAGAAATCGCCAGTCACAATAGAGCTGTTGTCGCTCAGGCTGGTAATGGCAACGCCCCTATCAGCAGAACTGCTACCGCCTTGCTTGGCCCAGAGATAATTGCCTTCGCCATCAATCTTGGCAATAAAGACATCTTTACTACCCGCTGATGTGAGCGTGGTACTGCCAAATGTGGCGGTGCCGTTGAAATAGCCAGTCACAATCGAGCTGTTGTCGCTCAGGCTGGTAATGGCAATGCCCCTATCATCCGAACTGCTACCGCCTCGTTTGGCCCAGAGATAATTACCATTGCTATCAAGCTTGGCAATAAAGACATCATAACTACCCGCTGATGTGAGGGTGGTACTGCCAAATGTGGCGGTGCCGTTGAAAAAGCCAGTCACAATTGAGCTGTTGTCGCTCAGGCTGGTAATGCCATAGCCCCTATCATCCGAACTGCTACCGCCTCGTTTGGCCCAGAGATAATTACCATTGCTATCAAGCTTGGCAATAAAGACATCATTATTACCCGCTGATGTGAGCGTGGTACTGCCAAATGTGGCGGTGCCCTGAAATTCGCCAGTCACAATCGAGCTGTTGTCGCTCAGGCTGGTAATGGCATAGCCCTTATCATCCGAATTGCTACCGCCTCGTTTGGCCCAGAGATAATTACCATTGCTATCAAGCTTGGCAATAAAGACATCATCATTACCCGCTGATGTGAGCGTGGTACTGCCAAATGTGGCGGAACCACTGAACCGGCCGGTGACAATCGAGCTGTTGTCGCTCAGGCTGGTAATGCCATAGGTCGTATCATCAGAACTGCCACCGCCTTGTTTGGCCCAGACATAATCGCCGTTGCTATCAAGCTTGGCAATAAAGACATCTTTACTACCCGCTGATGTGAGCGTGGTACTGCCAAATGTGGCGGTGCCGTTGAAATAGCCAGTCACAATCGAGCTGTTGTCGCTCAGGCTGGTAATGGCATAGCCTTGATCCTGGAGTGTTCCACCGCCTGATCTTGGGAAGGCAGCTAGTTGATGTGGCCAGCTCAGAAGCTGTTGCGCATTGATCGGTAATTGCGGTGATGGAGCATCATCACGGGACGTCAACTTCCAATGCGTGAATCCATGTCCCAGCTGCCCCAGCGGCAGACGACTCGCCCAGACCGTTGCGCCGCTGAACTCCTCCAGCAGGCTGATGAAGCTTGATTCGGCCCCTGTCGAGCAGCTCCAGAGCATCAGCTTTTGCAGGCCCCATTGCGCCAGTTGCTGATGCCGATCGATGAGCGACTGGCTGCTGATCGTGTGGTTGCCAACATGAAGTTGGCCTGCACTGCCATGGCTGATCCAATGCAGGTTCGCAACAGGGTTGCCTAGCTGACGTCGCCAGTTGAGCTCCTGGCTGAGGATGTCGAAGGGGTGATCTGTTGCTTGCAGCCACAACACAGGGAGTGCCGTTCTGGCGAGTAGATCTCGGATCTGCGGGCAACTGCCATCGGCAACGATCAACGCCGTTGGTTGATCAGCTCTGACTGCGGTTGTTGGAGAAGAAGGGTCAAGCTGTGATGATCTCTGCAGGCTCACCATGCCACTGCTGATCGAAGCGGAAGGATTGCGGCGGGATGGGAGATGGGAAGAGGGGAGACGCGAGTGCTTGGTCAATATTTTGGTAGTAGTTTGAAACATGTATCTAGATATACTAATTAATGGCGGGCTTAACAATGTAATTCATGCTACACAGTTTTAAGGCGATTTGCTGCCAGATTGAATGTTCGGTTTGATGCGATTAGCGAGACTGTGTCGTGTCTGTGAGGCGGGTGACCGGCTTAATTAATGATAGATTAATTGCGGTTCATTCGCTTCAATATTAATCCCCAAGAGATAAGAGTCGATCTGTAATCGGTGAAGGTGGTGCTGTTCAAGCTCGCGTCGAGCGATTCGCTCTCTTGGCACATGTTTGAAATCGTTGTTGAATCATTGATCAGGAATGGATTGAATTCAACAAGTTTGGTAATTGTGCGGGGCGATGGAGGAGAGGCAATGATGAGAGCTGAATTGGATTTGCTGATAGCAATCAGGGTTGGTTCGTGTGCATTGAATTGGTTGGCCAGAACACCTGGGAGAATGGGATGGGGCTGAGATCCGTCCATCAGCTTGATATCTGTGAATCGGGGGATGCCAAGCAATCTGAGGGCAACTAAGGGCATCTCGGCGCAGGACCAAAGCTGGCCCTGGTGGCCGTTGCTGACATTTTAGAGGGCTTTGCTGCAAGAGCTCTCAAGGGCTTGTCCCTAAGTTGTCCCCGGAATTCTGTGCAACTGGGTAGGAGTCTGTGCAACTCCGAGATCCTTGTCTGACTGAGCGTTAAGCGAGAGGATCCATCACCGCCGGATTCAAAGCAAAGTTATCATCAAGTGTGATCGCTGGATCCGAAATCAACCTGGCTTGTCTAGTGTTTTCGATAGTTAAAATATCTTTTTGTTGCGTTGATAACTCATCCATAAAACCGTCTGCTTTTTTGATCTGTTTTTTGCTCAGACCAGCGAGCTGATCATCTGTAAAAGCGCGAGCTTGTCGGCTATTTAATGCGTTAAGGGATTCGGACCTTAATCCAGAGATCGCGTCAGGAGCGATCTCTGAAAGATTTTTTGGCTTAAAGCTGGAAAGCTCTTCTGCATCGAGGGTCTTGAGTTGACCTTTCTGTAGCCCTGTTACTGCATCTTTTGAGAGTTTGCTGAGCTGACGCTTACCCATTGCTACAAAAACACTATCGCGCAGGACTGCTATTTGTTTCGAGGTGAATTTTTTAACGGCATTCGGCGAGAGATCTTCGAGTTGTTGACCTGATAAATGACCGACAAATTGTGTTGTATTTTTGAATCGTTTATTGTTTATTCCGGCAAGTTGATCGTCAGTAAAAGCGCGGACTTGGCGTTTTTTTAACGCATCAAGTGATTTGGGCTTTAGCCCAGAGATTGCCTCAATGGGAAACGCTTTAAGCATTCTTGGCTTAAAAGCTGATAGTTCAGCTCCAGAGAGGGTGCTAAGTTGCCTTTTTTGTAGGCCTGTTATCGCCTTTTTTGAGAGTTTTCTTAGTTGAGGCTCATCCATTGCTGAGAAGACGTGTCTGGAGAGTGCTGCAATTTGTTTTTTGGTGAATCCCTTAACAGCTTTCGGAGAGAGGCTAGAGAGTTGAGTTTTCGAGATGCATTTGATCGCATTAATGGGGATTTTTTTGATCTGATCTCGCGATAAAGTTGCAAAAGCTTGTGTAGTGAATGCTGCCATTTGTTCGCAGCTGATACTGGATATTGTGACTAGAGGGAAACTTCTTAGGGAATCAGCGTCATTCCCAACGATGTCTTGAATGGCATATTCATCATCTCCTTTTGTTGGATCATTGTAATCAACAGTGGCTGACTCACCAGTTGTAATCGGTGTGGTTAGGGTTAAAATGACAGTATTATCATCAACAGTTACATCAGCAACATCATTGGTGGCAGAACTCGTTGTGACTTCGAAATCTGATTGATTGGCTGTCGCAGAAGACAGCTCCTCGTCATAGGTGAGGATGACTTGTGTGCCTGCCGTATTAGTTTCAGCAGTCGATAATGTTGGTGCTATTGTGTCAGGAACGGTGGAGTTATTGGCGACTGATAAACCACTTAGAGAGGCGGCATCATTCCCAACGATGTCTTGAATGGAATTTACATCATCTCCAGTCGTTGGATCATTGTAAGTAATAGTGGTTTGCTGACCAGTTGTAACGGCTCTGTTCAGGGTTAAAATAACAGAGCTGCCATCAACAGTTACAGCTGTCACGGCATTTGCGGCAGAAGCTGTTGAGACCTCGAAATCTGATTGATTAGCTGTCGCAGAAGACAGCTCTTCATTGTAGGTGAGGATGATTTGTGTACCTTCTACATTGGTTTCAGCAGTGACAAGTCTTGGTGCTCGTGAATCATCAATAACAGTAATTTCTGCAGTATCACTATTGCTGGAGAAGTATTTCGTAGAGCTGACGTCAATGATCTGCAGGCCGCTGGTGTCGTCGGCGACGAAGGCGGTGTTTCCATAGGTAGAAAGGCTGACGCCATAGGCCCAGCTCGAAGTATTGAAGTTGCCCTTGAGTGATGGGTTGGTGGGATCACTGACATCGATGATGTCCAGGCCGTGACGCCCATCGGCAACGAAGGCGGTGTCGCTATCGGCTGAGAGGGTGACGCCATTGGCAACACCCGAGGTGTCGAGGGTGGTGGTGAGTGTTGGGCTGGCGGGGTTGCTGACATCAATGATCTGCAGGCCGCTGTATCCATCAGCCACGAAGGCGGTGTTGCCATCGGCGGAGAGGGTGACGCCCCTGGCATAGCCCGAAGTATTGAAGTTGCCCTTGAGTGATGGGTTGGTGGGATCACTGACATCGATGATGTCCAGGCCGT
>NZ_UCNJ01000021.1 GCF_900473965.1 Synechococcus sp. UW179A
ACTCCAAAAGCAACGGAGTTCACACCAACGGCAGAAGCATTGGTGGCAATGGCTGTAGAGCGTTCACCACTCGCTACAGCGCGAGTACCAAAAGCAAACGCTTCATTTCCAGTGGAAGCACTACTCGTACCGATCGAAAGGGAATCTCGATCGGTAGCATTGGATAAATAGCCAATTGCAATTGAATCTGATCCACTTCCTGTAGCTTGCTGACCAAAAGCAATCGAGCGCAGACCTGTCGCTTTGGAGCTAGAACCAATAGCCGTGCTGTTGTCTTGATTCGCTAGAGATTTAAAGCCAATGGCAATCGAATCTTCGGCGCTGGCCTCTGACTGAAGACCAAAAGCCATAGCCCCTTCAGCAATCGCTTGTGATGAAGTACCAAAAGCAATCGTATTATTTGCATTAGCAAATGATTGTGCACCTACAGCCACAGAGTCGTAAGCCAATGCATTGGCCTTAAAGCCAATCGCAGTGGATTGAAAACCGCTGGCACTCGCAATGGTGCCTAAAGCCAACGTCGATGTATTCGTAGAAGACGACCCTGTACCAATTGCAACCGAATTTGTATTGGTTGCTTGTGAATTGGCACCAGCCGAAAAGGAACTATATCCAGACGCTAAGGCCTTATCACCAAGAGCTTGAGCATTCACAGCACTGGCCTGAGAGTTAGAACCCACAGCAAGTGAATAGCTTCCAGATGCGTTCGCATTAGCACCGAAAGCTAAAGCCTGATTGGCAACAGCTTGCGATTGGGTACCAGCAGCAAACGATTCATTCTGAGTTGAGCTTGCATTCACACCAACAGCAACAGAATCGCGACCAGTCGCGAATGCATTTGATCCGATCGCAAAACTATTGACATTGCTTGCAGTCGCATTCGTTCCAAAAGCAGTGGCATTGGTCTCGGTCGCCTTAGACAACAAACCAACGGCATAGGATGCATTCCCACTGGCATTGGCCAAAGTGCCAAAGGCAGAAGCGTTATCTCCAAGGGAAAAAGCAGAAACCCCCAATGCATAAGCATTCGAGCCTTCTGCTGATGCATTAGTGGCCAAGGCCACAGCATTATTCCCCGTTGCACTGGCAAGCAAACCTGCGGCATAGGCTCCATCTGCTGTTGCACTCGCAGAACTCCCCAAGGCCATTGAATTCACACCTGTGGCTAGGGAGTTAAATCCTGCTGCAAAGGCATCATTCGCATTGGCCAAGGTATTGGTACCAATCGCGATCGCGTTATCGGCAATCGCTTTCGCTCCGTAACCAGCGGAGATCGCATCTGTGCCATTCGCTAGTGAATAAGCAGCAAGAGCCATTGCGCCGCTCTGTAATGCCTGGCTGCAGGCTCCAACAGCAAGCGCTTTCTCGTTACTGGCGAGACTATTCACACCAATCGCCGTACTGTTACCTCCAATCGCTTGCGCAAATCCACCCATTGCGATCGTCTCCACATTCGTGGCATTCGCATAGGCACCAAAAGCAATGGCGCCAGTCTTTGTGGCCTTCGCTTTCACGCCAGAGGCAATCGCATCTGATGCATTCGCAAACGCCTGCGTACCGGTTGCCATCGAATTATTTCCTGTGGCATTGGCCAAGGAGCCATAAGCCAACGCATTGGTGTTGGTGGCAGATGAACGCATCCCCAAGGCCATGCTGTCCACACCGGTGGCTTTCGCCTCCAGACCAGCGGCAAAAGCATCTTTTGTACTAGCCAATGAATTCGTCCCCAGCGCCATCGCATTGACAGCTAAGGCATTGGCATTGGTACCAAAGGCCGTGGCATTGGTTTTGCTCGCATTCGAATAAGCACCAATCGCAATCGTTTCCGTATCAAGCGATCGTGATTTCAATCCCAAAGCCATTGACATGTTTCCGCTCGCCTGAGCATCAAGGCCGACCGCAATGCTGTTGGCTGATGATGCTGCTGCATCATGTCCAATTGCCATTGCATTATTTTCATTCGCATTGGAGCCAACACCAAAGGCCATCGTGTAGTTCGCCGTTGCTGTGGCGTTCGCACCAAATGACAACGCTCCTGTTTGATTTGAAATGGCTTGCGTACCGATCGCCACCGTATTCAGTGCCGTCGCCTGCGCTTCAACGCCGAACGCCAAAGAGTTTTCAGCTGTTGACTGTGACTTGGCAGCAATCGCAACGGAATCCTCCCCACTCGATAGGGAATCAATACCAATGGCAATGGAATTGGATCCTGATGCTGTTGCATTGGCAGAAATGGCAGTGGCGTTAACACCTGTTGCTTTGGCTGAAACACCAAAAGCTTGAGCATTCGTCTTGGTGGCTTGTGAATCCACACCGATGGAGATGGAATTGTTGCCGGTGGCAGAAGAATTAGAACTAATTGCGGTGGAGTTGGTGCCAACAGCTATTGATTTTGTGCCAAAGGCCAAGGCGTTACCACCTTGGGCATTGGCAAA
>NZ_UCNJ01000022.1 GCF_900473965.1 Synechococcus sp. UW179A
TTAATGGGACCTGGCAGTGTCCTACTCTCACATGGGGAAGCCCCACACTACCATCGGCGCTAATACGTTTCACTTCTGAGTTCGGAATGGAGTCAGGTGGTACCGTATCGCTATGGCTGCCAGGAAAAACTGGTAACAATCTAGAAAACTGGATATCAATTCAATCGTGAGTAACTACTTTTCACTCTACTTGCGGCTCTTTTCAGAGCTTAGCTTGTCTACAACACTCAAAAGCCTAAAGCTTCTTGGGCGTTGTATGGTTAAGCCTCTCGGGCAATTAGTACAGGTTAGCTTAACGCCTTACAACGCTTCCACACCCTGCCTATCAACGTCATCGTCTATAACAACCCTTCCAGACCTTAAAGGTCAGGGATGACTCATCTTTGGGCCGGCTTCCCGCTTAGATGCTTTCAGCGGTTATCCGTTCCGAACATAGCTACCGGGCAATGCCATTGGCATGACAACCCGAACACCAGCGGTTCGTCCACTCCGGTCCTCTCGTACTAGGAGCAGCTCCCATCAATCATCCAACGCCCACACCAGATAGGGACCGAACTGTCTCACGACGTTCTAAACCCAGCTCGCGTACCACTTTAAATGGCGAACAGCCATACCCTTGGGACCGGCTTCAGCCCCAGGATGTGATGAGCCGACATCGAGGTGCCAAACACCGCCGTCGATATGAACTCTTGGGCGGTATCAGCCTGTTATCCCCGGAGTACCTTTTATCCGTTGAGCGATGGCCCTTCCATACAGAACCACCGGATCACTATGACCTACTTTCGTACCTGCTCGACGTGTCTGTCTCGCAGTTAAGCTAGCTTATGCCATTGCACTAACCTCACGATGTCCGACCGTGATTAGCTAACCTTCGTGCTCCTCCGTTACTATTTGGGAGGAGACCGCCCCAGTCAAACTACCCACCAGACACTGTCCACATTCCCGATAAGGGAACAATGTTAGAACATCAAACATACAAGGGTGGTATTTCAAGGACGGCTCCACACAATCTAGCGACTGTGCTTCAAAGCCTCCCACCTATCCTACACATGTAGGTTCAATGTTCAGTGCCAAGCTGTAGTAAAGGTTCACGGGGTCTTTCCGTCTAGGTGCGGGTACACAGCATCTTCACTGCGATTTCAATTTCACTGAGTCTCGGGTGGAGACAGCGTGGCCATGGTTACACCATTCGTGCAGGTCGGAACTTACCCGACAAGGAATTTCGCTACCTTAGGACCGT
>NZ_UCNJ01000023.1 GCF_900473965.1 Synechococcus sp. UW179A
CAATACCGCGACTCTGCAGATAGAAGAGCTGGTCTTCTGAAATGCGGCAGGTACTTGCCTCATGCTCGATTGCTGATTCTGGCTGCTGGGAGCGGATATAGGGATAGGTATTGGCTGCGGCCTGATCGCCGATCAACATGGAATCGCATTGGCTGTAGTTGCGTGCTCCTTTAGCCGATGGTCCGATCTGCACCAGTCCGCGGTAACTGTTACTGGAATTTCCCGCACTGATCCCCTTGCTAACGATCGTGGAACGGGTTCGGGCACCGATGTGAACCATCTTTGTGCCGGTGTCGGCCTGCTGTTTGTTGTTGGTGAGAGCCACGGAATAAAACTCACCGACGGAATCGGCTCCCTGCAGTAGACAACTGGGGTATTTCCAGGTGAGTGCCGAGCCGGTCTCCACCTGGGTCCAACTGATGCGGCTGCGAGCGCCGCGACAATGACCACGTTTGGTCACGAAGTTGTAGATGCCGCCAACGCCGTTCTCATCACCGGCATACCAATTCTGAACAGTGGAGTACTTGATGGAGGCGTCATCAAGCGTCACCAGTTCAACCACGGCGGCATGCAGCTGGTTGGTATCAAACATCGGGGCAGTGCAGCCCTCGAGGTAACTAACTGAAGCACCTTCTTCCGCCACGATCAGGGTGCGTTCGAACTGCCCCGTGTCTCCGGAGTTAATCCGGAAATAGGTAGAGAGTTCCATCGGGCACTCGACTCCCTTGGGAATGAACACAAAGGAGCCGTCGCTGAAAACCGCAGAGTTGAGCGCCGCAAAGTAATTGTCGTTACTGGGCACCACTGAACCGAGGTAACGCTCAATCAACTCGGGATGTTCTTTGACAGCCTCACTGAAGGAGCAGAACACGACACCATGCTCTGCGAGTTTTTCTTTATAGGTGGTGGCTATCGAAACACTGTCAAAAACAGCATCGACGGCGACATTGCTCAAGCGTTTCTGTTCGCTTAAGGGAATCCCAAGCTTGTCAAAAGTTTCGAGAAGCTTGGGATCCACTTCATCGAGTGAGCTTTTTTTGACCTGCTGTTTAGGAGCTGCGTAATAAACGATGTCCTGATAATCGATCGGCTCGTAACCCAGTTCAGCCCAGTCGGGCTCATCGAGAGTGAGCCAGTGCCTGTAAGCCTTGAGTCGGAACTTGAGAAGGAACTCAGGCTCTTCTTTTTTGCTGGAAATCAGTCGGACGATTTCCTCACTGAGACCCTTGGAAATCTTTTCAGTCTCAATATCCGTAACAAAGCCGTACTTGTACGGCTGGCTGACGAGATCCTGCGTGGAGGCGGATGTCATATGGTCCGACCTGCCAAGGCGTGAATTGTTTCCGTGGTGACGGTCTGGTGCTCCCCACGAAAAGGGCTGTCTTCAGTCAGGAACAGCATGCAGTGGCATTCTTTGCGCTCGCGCATCGGCACACATGGACAGTTCCAGAACGCTTGGGAAACCTCTGCTTTTTTGTCCTCGTAGTGCCGACATGGGCAGAGTGCTCCGCCCAGTTCATCTTTGTGACGGGCGAGCCCCTTCAGGACAACAGCAGTGACACCACGGTCACTACAGAAATAGGTATCGGTGCGCTTTGCATAGACCTCGGCAAATTTGCGGATGACTTCCAGGCTCTCCGAGGTTGGCTCTCGATTGCCGGCAAGGGCATCAGTCATGGCGGCGGACGTTGGCAAGAATGTCGAAGCCAGGGGGATACGAAACAAAATGGTTTCGTATTTGGAGCCTAAAGCACGGATCCATTACCCGACCATGTGACCATTGTGACGGACGTTGGTTCTAGCGGGGAAACCCTGCCGTCGCGGCGCTACCCGACAGCACTGGCCCGACTGGCGCCGCGATCGTCCGGATTGAGCTGAAATCACCACGTCAGTCAGGACTGCTTGCAAGGGCAGTTGATACACGCAACTCTCAAGCCAGAGCCTGAATTTGCATCAATTCATGCACGCCGCAGTGTCCCCCACAGGCACTCGCCAACCGGATTCACTGCAACTGATGAAGAGGAACCATCTCGGCTGGACATTGCACTGACGAGATCTGGTTCTGAGTTCGTTCTCGATGTCTCAGCGGGCATGGCCCAAGGCAGTTGATGCATTCCCGTGGCATGGTGAAATCATCAACCTGATCTCATGGGCGCGTCGGCTCAGGCTCCCACTCGTGAAGCGACCCTCACCTTGCTCCTGCGGCAGGGTGAGATTAGTGCTGCTGATCTGGCGAGCGAACTGGGAATCTCGGTTCAGGCGATGCGCCGTCATCTGCGCACATTGGAAGATGAAGGACTGGTGGAAGCGAGTCCCATCACTGCTGGGCCTGGCCGGCCCTCCAACCAATGGAGACTCACTCAGCAAGGTCATCAACACTTTCCTGATGGCAGTGACACCTTTGCGCTGAATCTGCTCGAGTCGATGGCTAAAAGCCTGCCACCGGAGACCCTGGCAACGCTGCTCGACCGACAGGCCCATGAGAAAGCACACCATTACAGGCACCAGCTCGGCGATGGGCCTCTCGAGCAGCGCATCCGCAGGTTGGTGAGTCTGCGCAGCCACGAGGGATACGTCAGCGAAATGGTTCCGGCTGAGAATGGGCACGGCTGGTGCATCAATGAATTTCATTGCTCTGTGCAGAGGATTGCGGAGGAATTCCCAACTGTCTGCGACCAGGAACTTCGGCTGATCCGAATGACATTCCCTGACTGTCAGGTGGAGAGAGTGCACTGGCGGCTGGAATCAGGACATTCCTGCGGTTTTCAGATCAGTCCGTCGAGCACAACGTCCAACGAATCCAAACCAGGATTCAGCACGTGAGCGTGGATCCATCGCCGGCTTCAGGCCCGCTGGACAGGCAGCAGATCGAACGCATCGACGCCACGCTTCTGCCCGCCGTGGACCGCCACCTTCTGCGGCTGCAGGCCCACTGCCTGGCGACGTTTCAGCAAATCGCCATGCCGCTTCAACAAGGACCTTTGCCAACGCGGGATCACTGGCAGAACTGGTGTGAACACCAGCCTCAGCTGGCCAATGACGCGGAATTCCGGGAACAACTCATGATGCAATTCACCGTGATTGCAAGCCAGCTTGAGGAACTCGCCAGGCAGCTGCAGATGACCCCACTCGAGCTGAAGCTCAACGATTTGATCCAACACGCTGAAGTCAATAGCCGGCATCGCTTGTCGAACTCGGAGTGAACAAATCGCTACTCACCCGCTGAAGATCGCAAACCGATCGCTGTGCTGCGATCATCCAGAACAGACCGTCCACAGCCAATGACCCTGGACATCCCCGACGCGCCGACATTCTTCCGACTGAGCTGCGGAAGCTGGCGGTCGCAACGGAGCGTGCATCACCTCTTGCATCGCCGCAGCGAAGCGGGGGGATCGCTGATCGTTGTCGAAGACCTCAAACGCAACGATCAACGCTTGCTGTCCATGGCCAAGCAGCACGACAAAGATCCTGGCCTGATCATTGGAGGCAGCTATGTGCGCTGGAGCGCCTCGATGGCCTGGGACCGCGATGGCGATGCCCATGATGGTGAAACCTGCTTCGCTTTGATCGGAGACAGTGAGACCGCGCGCTCCGGCACCATGCTCCGGGATCAGGGCTATGCAGAAAAAGCGCCTGCAACGTCGACCTTTGATATGGACGACAGGGATGGACTGATCCTCTGCACGAGCTACGAAATGATGACCGTCTGGGAACGCTTCAGTTTCTCCGGCCCAGATGTGCGCATTCGTTCCAGCACCGTTGAAGGACTGTCCAACAACGCGTCCTTCTGCGTGGAGACCAGACTCAAAAACGACAGCTCATCTGCCGGCTGCCAAGGGATGACAGCGCTCGTATCACCCTTCGGCTGGTGAGTGTCCTCTGTTACGGACTGTGAGTAGGCGGGAGACAGTTGGGAAGTGTGTTGACTCCCACTTATACGATCCAGCCAGTGTGTTCCGACTCGAGTGGCGATTCCTCTTCTTCAGTACGCACCGACGACGCAGAACAATCGCGTCGCTGCTCTCAGTGTTGCTTCTGAAGAGAGCCAGCGTTCCCTTCAGATGGACATCTCTATGGACGCTGACAACATCAACACGGTGATCGAATCGGCTTACCGCCAGATCTTCTTTCACGCGTTCAAGAGTGACCGCGATAGCTTCCTCGAATCACAACTGCGTGATGGCCAGATCACTGTTCGTGACTTCATCCGCGGATTGTGTCTCTCGGACACCTTTAAAAGGACGTTCTACGGCTTCAATTCGAATTACAAGGTGGTTCGTCACCTCGTTCAGAAAATTCTGGGACGCAAAACCCACGGTCGTTCTGAGGAAATCTCTTGGTCGATCGTGATCGCGACCAAGGGTGTCGAAGGCATCGTGGATGCCCTTCTTGACAGCGAGGAATATCTCGAAGCCTTTGGCTACGACAGCGTTCCCTTTCAACGCAATCGCGTGCTTCCAGGCAGGGAGCTCGGCGAGACCCCCTTCAATATCACCACCCCACGCTACGACGAGTACTACCGGGGAATTCTGGGTTTCCCCAAGATCATCTACACCGGCAAAGCCAAAAGCCTCCCGGCACGTGCCAGGCGCTCCCGAGGTGGATTCAGCGAAGATTATCTGCCGTGGGTCAGAGGCATCGCTGCCGCAGGCTCAGCCGCTCCCGAGGGCAATCTCGAAATGGACTACCTCTCGAAAGTTCCCTACCGCAGCATCGGCCGCTGAATCGCTTCCTCAGTCCGAGATGTTTAAGCGGAGTCCCCAGTGGGGCTCCGCTTTTTTACGTGCTGCATCAGAGCTGAAACGGATGCGGTCTGGGCAGCTCATGCAGTCAGAAGATGCTGACCACGGGCGATCAAGCTCCCTGAAAACCGGTCCTTTCCAGCAAACTGATCCCAAAGAAACCCGGTAGCCCGACCGTGACGCAAGCCATCACATCCCTCGCCCGCATGACCCTGCGTCAGCTGCGTCAGATGGCCAGTGATCTTGGCGTTACTCTCTACAGCCGCAAAAGCAAGGAAGACCTGGTTTCCGCAATTGCCGAAAAACAAGAGCGTCGTGGCGGCGATCTCGAAGCCATCGAAGCGGAATTGAATCCACCGTCGCGCCCCCAGTCCGAGACCCGTGTAGTTTTCCTGCCAAGAGACCCCCAGTGGGCCTATGTGTTCTGGGAAATCTCAGACAACGACCGTCGCCGTGCTCAAGGCGAAGGCGCTGCGCACCTCAATCTTCGTCTGGCTGATGTAACGGGCCTCCAGGACGGCTCGGCCCATCCACACACCCTTCAGGAAGTTCCTGTCGACAGTCACAGCACCGAGTGGTACTTGCCAGTGCCTCTCTGTGATCGCGACTATCGCGTTGAACTTGGCTTCCGCTCTGGCAGCCAATGGATCTCCCTCGCGTTCTCGTCTGTCGCCAGGGTGCCTGCCTTGCACCCCAGCGACCAGATCCTTGATCAGTTCGTGCCCTTCAGCCTCGAAACCGCTACTCCTTCACCGGCTCCAGTCAGCACACCCAGCTTCGAGCCCAGCGACAGCGGCTTGCATGAGCGCCTCTACCAAAGCGCAACCACCCACTTCCGCAGCCGCCGAGTCGGATCAGAGGTTCTGCATGAACAGGACACGGCAGGAGATCAGCGAGGTCTCAGTGATTCCGGGGCTGGCTTGTGGGCCAGCGGCCTCAATGAGTCCGGTCTCGGAGGAGTGGCTCCTCGGCAACGCACCTTCTGGCTGGTGGCTGATGCAGAGCTGATTGTTTACGGCGCCACTGATCCTTCCGCGCGCCTCACTATTGGCGGTGAAGAGGTGCCTCTCTCCAGCGACGGAACGTTCCGCATTCAGGTTCCCTTCCGTGACGGTGAGCAGATGTATGCCGTTGAAGCGACCGCTGCGGATGGTGAGCAGAAGCGCAACATCACGCTCAACTTCGAGCGTGTCACCCCAGAAGACAACAGCAACCCTGCCAGCGAAGCCAAAGCCGAGTGGTTCTGATCCTGTGGGAGTGAACCGGAAAGCCCTGCGCTGGATTGTGGCCATCACACCTGTTGCAGGGGCTGTGGCATTCCCGATTCTTGTGCCCCTCACGATGGCAAAAGTAGGGATCGGCGCTGGTGTTGGCGTAGCACTCGTTCTCAGCAGCCTCTGGTTTGTGGGAATGCTGAAAACCTCTGAAATGCCTCACTGAGGGATTCACCCGTAAAGAGGTGGAACACTTGCAGCAACCGAAAAGCAGTGGGTGCTGGACAGGCTGCGCACAGCGATTCAAAAACTTGCCGTCCTGCCTCTACTGACACCGGTGCTGCTCAGCTGCAGTCAAGCGGGCCAGATCGTTGGAAGAGGCGAACATGAATTGCCTTTGCCTAAGACCATCCAGCTGCACTTCAATCATCGGGACTCCAGGCGCTACCAAGATCCCCGAACAGGCCAGTGGCGAAACGGCGACAACCTTGAAGAGCAATTGATCGGGCAGATCAATGCGGCCAAGCAGGAAGTCTTGATGGCCATTCAGGAACTCACACTTCCTCAGATCTCCAAGGCACTGATTCGCGCCAAGAAGCGTGGAGTGCACGTGAGGGTGGTGCTGGAAAACAACTACAGCAGGCCCTGGACGGAACAGCATCCCAGCGATCTATCAACTCATAGCAGGCGGCGCCATCAGCAGCTGCAACTACTGGCGGACAGCAATCGCGACGGCAGGCTGACCGCTGAAGAACGTTTGGCTGGTGATGCGATTGCGCTGCTGAGAAGCGGAGGGATACCGATGGTCGATGACACTGAAGACGGAAGCCGAGGCAGTGGCCTGATGCATCACAAATTTCTGGTGGTGGATCGATCTCTGGTGATCACCGGCAGTGCCAACTTCACCAGCTCAGGGATGCATGGTGATGCAGCAGCACCACGAAGCCGGGGCAATGTGAATCATCTGCTCAGCATCAGAAGCGCCGAACTGGCTGGGTTATTCCGAGAAGAATTTGAGCAAATGTGGGGCGATGGACCCGGAGGGCGCGAGGACAGTCGGTTTGGGCGCAACAAAAACAGCTCAGAATTACAAGCAGTTCAAGTCAGTGGCATAAAAATTGAGGTGCTGTTCACTCCGCACTCAAGACAAAGTCCAGAACATGGACTGGACTTGATCGCTGAGCAGCTGACTAAAGCGAAGAAGGGTATTGATATGGCTCTGTTCGTGTTTTCAGCCCAGACACTCACAGATGTTCTGGCTGAAAGAATCAAGACCGGCGTTGCAGTTCGGCTGCTAGCAGACCCGAGTTTCGCCAGCCGCTCCTTTTCCGAAGTGCTGGATCTTCTCGGATTGGAACTGCCAGACCGCTTTTGCAAACTTGAAGCAGGCAATCAACCCCTCAAAACGCCATTACAAACCGTCGGATCACCGCGCCTCGCACGCGGGGACAAGCTGCACCATAAGTTCGCGGTGATCGACAACAAAACGGTGATCACTGGTTCCTTCAACTGGAGCCCCGCCGCCGCCCACACCAACGACGAAACTCTGCTGGTGATTCACTCACCCATGCTTGCTGCCCATTTCACTCGTGAGATGAATCGGATGTGGCGAAGTGCTGAGCTGGGGATCACGCCGCACATTCAACGCAAGCTGGATCGGCAGAAACTCCGATGTGGAGATGGTTTGGAGAGGTGATGAGCGAGTGGAGAGAGCGAAGAGTGGCTTGAGAGGTGGCTTAGTGAGCGACTAGAAAACACCTCAATGACCATAAGATCGACTCCGAGCAGCAGCGATGATACTCAGTGGATCAAAAGACCATTCAGGAGCTCTCATCCACTGGACGCCACCAGGAGTGCCTACAGGCTTGCCAACAGCTTCTCCAGAGCGAACCCGAAAACTCATTTCCCTGGAAATACGCAGGTAAATCACTCCTTGCCCTAGGGCAATTTGAAAAAGCACAACAATGCCTAACAAAAGCTCATCAGCTCAACAACAAAGATCCTGAGACCCTCAAAGATATCGGCAACATTTTCAATGCCCTCCAAAATGACGCAGAAGCAATAAGGCTCTATAAAGCAGCTCTTTCAATCGACCAGAATTACGCACCAGCTATCAACAATCTTGGGTTAATCGCTAAGCGACAGGGCAGCCTCACCGCAGCAGAGCAGTTAATCAAAAGAGCTTGTGACCTAGACCGATCATTCGCCCCTTATTACATAAATCTGGGCGGCATCTACAAAGATCTCGGCAACCTCGACCAGGCTCTTGCCTCCACTCTCAAATCACTCGAGCTCAAACCTGATAACCCCACTGCCCTCATGAACCTGGGCATCATCTACAAAGATCTCGGCAACCTTGATCAGGCTCTTGCTTCCACTCTCAAATCCAAAGAACTCAAACCTGATAACCCAGATGCCCACATGAACCTGGGCGGCATCTACAAAGATCTCGGCAACCTCGACCAGGCTCTTGCCTCCACTCTCAAATCACTCGAGCTCAAACCTGATAACCCCACTGCCCTCATGAACCTGGGCATCATCTACAAAGATCTCGGCAACCTTGATCAGGCTCTTGCTTCCACTCTCAAATCCAAAGAACTCAAACCTGATAACCCAGATGCCCACATGAACCTGGGCGGCATCTACAAAGATCTCGGCAACCTCGACCAGGCTCTTGCCTCCACTCTCAAATCACTCGAGCTCAAACCTGATAACCCCACTGCCCTCATGAACCTGGGCATCATCTACAAAGATCTCGGCAACCTTGATCAGGCTCTTGCTTCCACTCTCAAATCACTAGAACTCAAGCCTGATAATCCTGGCGCTGTCAGCAATCTCAATACCTTCATTGACCAGCTGAACATAAGCCCATCCAATGCCCATAACGTAACACGAGCATATGAGTTACTTCTAAACCAGACGGACATATCACACCAAAAGCTATCACAAATATTCCTACAGACATTTCTCCCAACAATCCAGAAAGCATCGGCATCGGATCCGATTATCTCCAACGAAAATCAGTCTTTAAAGGCATTAGCTGCCGACTGGAGATTTCTCAAATCCCTGAGCTTAATGGTTCCTCCAGTCTCAGAGGCTGAAGGATTTTTTACCAGACTAAGGAAGGAGCTCCTAGCCCTGACAATTCAGATGGGCACAGTTCCAGAACAACTCAGGCGTTTAACGAAATCCCTAGCAGCGCAATGCTTTCTCAACGAATATGTTTATACGTCATCACAAGAAGAGGATGACTCTATAGCCCAGCTCATTGAGGCAGCAGCTCACAACCAGGAAAACACCAACCGCCATCTTGCGATCATAGGTTGCTACAAAGCGATTTATACAACAGGCATAAGCACAGAATTCATCAATAACTACCCCACCCCAGATGACAGTAGCAAAGAACTAATTACAGCTCAATTCAAAGAACCGCTCCTGGAGCAAGAGATCAAGACTTCCTTACAAGAAAAACGGAATGTTAGCGACACAATCTCCCAGCAAGTTCAAGCAATGTACCAGGAGAGCCCATATCCAAGATTCAAATTTGCTGACTACACATCTAGTAAATTAGCAAAGCCAATATTAAAAGCCGTTGAACTAGAAACGTCTAGAAAAGACCTATCTTTTTCAGAAGAATTAAAGTCACTAACTGCCGCACCAAAAGTCCTCATAGCCGGCTGCGGCACTGGCAATCAGGTTATCAATGCTAGCCGTTATAAAAATGCTCAAATCACAGCAATTGATCTCAGCAGTAGCAGCCTGGCATACGCAAGCAGAAAGACAAATGAATATGAGATGAATAACGTGACCTTCAAACAAATGGATCTTCTCAATGTCACCCAGCTTGGCGACATATTCGACATTATTGAATGTAGCGGTGTTCTTCACCACATGGAGAATCCATCTAAAGGTTTATCAGCACTGCTTCAACAACTTAAACCTGGTGGATACATCAAGCTCGGACTCTATAGCGAAATTGCCCGTAAGGTCATCGTGGAAGCACGTGAGACAATTAAAACGTTAAAGATTGACAGCACCCCAGAAGAGATTAGAAGATTCAGGAAGCAAGTTCTTGACGGAGAAATCAATGAAATCCTGGATCTTCCTAAATTCGGAAGAGATTTTTATTCACTTTCAGAATGCCGAGATCTTTGCTTCCATGTTCAGGAACATCGCTTCACAACAGATTCACTCAAAAAACTCTTGGATTCTCATGGTCTGACTTTTTGCGGATTCATAGTGACAGAGCAAATTAAGAAGATCTACCAAGAACAATATCCAGAAGACATTGATATGACTTCATTGCCTAACTGGGGAAAATTCGAGGAAAAATGTCTTTCAACCTTCACAGGTATGTATCAATTCTGGGCACACAAGCCATCCTAAGATATAATTTTAAAGGGGCAATTATACGCACGAGCCAAGCTGAAACCAAGTCAACACGAGTGCTTCATGCTTTAAAAGTAACTTCATCTGAAGCCTCTCTTCTTCTCTGAGGCATAAAACATTGCCGTTACCTCATTGAGGATAAGATCTACTGATCCATAACGAGAGTTCTTTCTCAACATCTCCTTGAAAAGAGCCTCACTCTTCTTATCTAGTTTGATATTCATCGTCTTGGAAAGTGCTTGAAGTAGAAGTTTTCCATTGCCACCTTGTAGCAACCAGACCTTGTCAATCTGGTCTTACGTATCAACGCTTCCTCCATCTGACGAAAAGCATTTACTTCTCGTCGATTGAAGGAGACATTAGTAGAGGGGGTCTTAGTGATATACATAGTTTTTGAAAAGAAAAGATAGTGATGTCAGTTGATCATGGATCAAACCAAACTCAAGAGGGTGAAGCCTCAGACAACAAGCGCGCTTTACTTCTAGAAAGCATTTGAATCTATTTATATGATTTCAACCTTGAAACCAATCACTTTTGAATCAAAAAGCCCTCCAAAGCGGTCTCAAACGAACTTAAAGCGGAAGCAGTGCGGAATCAAAGCTAATTAGCCAAGATTCAATCGATTCATGCTTAAAAGAGTCTTGAGTCTGAATTTCCTATATCTTCACCACTATGTATAAGAGTTTTCAGTCAGAAACTGTTGTGCGTAGCCTACAGTCATATTCAACTGAGGTTTGTTTCGTGGGAATAAGTACTACTGGTGCTCATCACTAAGGATCCTTCGATTACCCCTATAGAGATGTCTCGGTAGATGCCGTGACCTCCAGAGAGCATCAGAAATACCCATCTGAGGTGGAAGGCGAGTAACCCTTTCCTCATGCTCACAAGCATCAATGGGCTCTTGTGGGGGCACCTCTAAGACCTCTTGGGTGGGCAGCAGCAGGTGAGCTGCATTCTCCCTCACGAAGTCCAGCAAGGTCGTTGCTGTGCCACAGCGATGGCACTTAAAGCGCCATCGACCTGGAGATCCTTTCTCAGGATGGAGATACCCCTTATGGACGCAACCAGGGGCATGACTGTCGTGTTGGCAGTAGGGGCATCGAAAGCGATACACCCCACTGTCTGTCTTTCTCCATCCCAGTTGCTGCAAGGTCACTGAGAGACCCTGCAGCAGTTGCTCTGGGGAGTGCATGAGACCTCAGATCAAAGACCGAGCTTTGCCTTCAATCGCTTGTACTCGTCAACATCAGCCTGAGAAGGGACAGCATCCAGATAGTTAGAAATGGCTTCCTCCACATCTTCCTGATCACCATCACTCCAAGTGACACTTAGAAAGTCAGGATTCCAACCATCACCAATTCCTGCATAATCGCTTTCGATCAATGAATCGAACAGGGTGTTGCACTCCAATTCCTTTAATTCCGCCTCAGAGACAAAATTAACGCTCTCCCATTTGCTTTTCGGCTGAAAGTCGGGATTGGTCGTCCAAACTTCCATCTTGCCAGTAGTGTTGCAAGGGAAAGGATTATTGGCTTCAAGGATCTCATTCAAAATAAGCGGATTAACGTATTGATCCTCAGGTAGAATGATGCATCCGCTATCACACTCAGATGCCATCGACAGCACATAGAAAGTTTCAAAATTTGATTCATAATTGGACTTAGATTTAGGCTTGATCTGCATAATTAAAGATAAGTAGGTGGATGTGGTTTTTCTCGGTGTTTCTCACCGCTTGGGTTTAGAGACGGCTTATCGTCTTCGCCAGAGCGCATATGCAGTGGCGTGTATTTTATTTTCAAATCGTAGAGGAGGCGTCCTGCCCTCGTTTCGATACACATATTATACGGCGCACAGAAGTCAAGACTGCCTGGGGCAAGACACTTTATATTTACCTCATGTTTAGACAAAATAACTGCTCAAAAAAGCCAGTGACACCAATCATTCTGCTGCAGAAAATCAGGAAGCCCAAGACCCCTGATATAGCCCCAAAAAGTGGCACATATACTGCCTTATAAGCCAGCAGAAGCGCCCTCCAGGAGGGAGGACTAATCGAATCATTAGCGGCTCATCTTTTCTCGCTCACACGCCTGCTGATGTCTTCTGAAAATCTTGGCTGAATACAAACCAAGGACACCCTCCATAGAGCAGGCGATGACTTCTCCGCAATGAGGGCATCTGAATTTCTCCCTCCTTTCCTCAATCCACTGGTCTTTGCTCTGGCTCACCATGTCGGCACCATCACTCGCCCTGTGGGCTTGGCATAGGTCCTGAGCAGCTCCTCAGTGCGATGTCCTGCCACTGCTGCCAAATCAGCGGGGCTATTCCCAAGTGCAAGGGCATGACTCAGAAACGAATGCCGCTGGGCATACAGACGCCGTGGAGTCAGCCCCACCCGTTTCTGACTTCTCTTCCAGAGCTTCTCTAATCCTGAGTCATACAGATGCCCATGGGTCCGTGGGGTCACAAACACCAAGCCATTCTTTGTGTTCAGACCCAGGCACTGCATCGTCTTTTGGTACTGCCTGAGCACCAAGACGACCTGCTGACTCAACGGCACCACGCGTGCCTTGCCTGTCTTGGTGCCTGACCACAGTCTTTGATGCGTAGCAGTGCCATCTCGCCTCAACGACTTACTGATCAGTAGCTCCCCTTCATCCAGGCGCACAGAGTCCCAGGTCAGACCAATCACTTCTGCATTCCTGAGCCCTGTGGTCAACCACAGAGCAAAGCAGGGGTAAAACCACTCCTCATTGCTTCTGAGATCGTCCAGCACCTTCTTGATCTCATCCTTACTAAGTACTTCCTCTTCCACTGACCTTGCTGGCACCTTCACCTGGACCAACCGCAATGCCTTATTGCCTGGCTGCACAGATTGAATCGTGCTGAGGAGCGTGGACTGGGTGGATGCCGCCAAACCCTCTGCCTTCATCCATGCAAGAAAGCGATCAACCTCGGCTTTGGTCCTGATCGGCAAGCCAAACCGCTTCACCA
Source organism: Synechococcus sp. UW179A (assembly GCF_900473965.1). Taxonomy (NCBI): domain Bacteria; kingdom Bacillati; phylum Cyanobacteriota; class Cyanophyceae; order Synechococcales; family Synechococcaceae; genus Synechococcus; species Synechococcus sp. UW179A. The sequence goes on from NZ_UCNJ01000023.1 coordinate 13,337, forward strand.
CCCGATAGGCATGCGTGACCCTTGCCTGCCTCTTCTCCTCTGACAGGTGCCTAAGTGCATCGAGCAAATCCTGGTCTCGCCCCTCCACCAGTGGGCAGTATCGATTCAGGGATAGGTCCAAATCCCCCTGCTGGGCATCCCGCCAGATCTCAGCGCAGATGGCTTGTGCCCTGGCTTGGGCGACTGGATCTTCAAAACGACCAAGGCGATTGATGAAATGGTCCCGCCCATCGAGCCTCAACCTGACTTGGAGAGCACCGTTGTTGTCCCTCACCCTCGGCGGCTTCTTCAACATCCCTCTCCCTTGCATGGGAGTCGGGCTTAGGGCTGACACCTCTAAAAAGCCAAGCCAGATCAACAGACTTAGTAGCTCTTCTTAGCCGAATGGAGTCTCAACGCAAGATCCAGTGCCCTTTTGGCTTGGGTTCTGGCTTATGGAGTCAGGAGAGTCCTGAGCGTCCCTGAGCGATTCCTTCAAAACCACTGCAAGAACTGGATGTCGGCACCCCACGCCTCGCACGCGGAGACAAGCTCCACCACAAGTTCGCCGTGATCGACAACAAAACAGTGATCACAGGCAGCTTCAACTGGTCACCAGCTGCGGCTCACACCAATGATGAAACCCTGCTGATGATTCACTCACCCAAACTCGCTTTTCACTTCACTCGAGAGATGAATCGGATGTGGCGCAGCGCTGAGCTGGGGATAACGCCACGAATCCAACGCAAACTGGAGGTGCAACGAGCCAAATGCGGAACAGGGCTGGAGAGGGACTGAGAGTAGCTCGAGCAGTAGCTTAAACATGGATCAAGAATGGTTCAAAAGCCGTAAATTGCTACGGAGGCGGCATGTGAGCACTCAGTGGATCAAAAGACCATTCAGGACCTCTCATTGTCCGGGCGCCATCAAGAGTGCCTCCAGGCATCCCAGCAACTTCTTCAGACCGAGCCACAGAATCCGTTTCCATGGAAATACGCAGGCAAATCTTTTCTAGCCCTAGGACAATTCGAAAAGGCTAAACAATGCCTATTAAAATCTCATGAGCTCGACAATAAAGACCCTGAGACCATCAAAGATATCGGCAATATTTTCAATGCTCTCAAAAATGATACGGAAGCGATAAAACTCTATAAAGCTGCTTTGTCCATCGACAAGAATTACACACCAGCAATCAACAATTTAGGGTTGATCGCGAAACGACAGGGCAATCTTGCCGCTGCAGAGCAGTTAATCAAAAGAGCTTGCGATCTTGATCAATCCTTCGCCCCATATCACATAAATCTGGGCGGGATCTACAAAGACATCGGCAATCTTGATCAGGCACTTGCCTCTACTCTTCAGTCGCTAAAGCTCATGCCTGATAACCCCGAAGCCCACATGAACCTGGGCAGTATCTACCAAGATCTCGGCAACCTTGATCAAGCTCTTACCTCCACTCTTCAATCCCTAAAGCTCAAGCCTGACAACCCAACTGCCCAAATGAATCTGGGGAGTATCTACAAAGATCTCGGTAATCTTGATCAGGCTCTTACCTCCACTCACAAATCACTAGATCTCCAACCTGATAATCCCAATACCCTCATCAACCTGGGCGGCATTTACAAAGATCTCGGCAATTTTGATCAGGCTCTTGCCTACACTCTTCAATCCCTAAAGCTCAAGCCTGATAACCCCGAAGCCCACATGAACCTGGGCAGTATCTACCAAGATCTCGGCAACCTTGATCAAGCTCTTACCTCCACTCTTCAATCCCTAAAGCTCAAGCCTAATAACCCCGATGCCCTCATGAACTTAGGCAGCTTGTACAAAGATCTCGGCAATCTTGATCAAGCACTTGCCTCCACTCTTCAATCCCTGAAGCTCAAGCCTGATAATCCCGATACCCTCATCAACTTGGGCGGCATTTACAAAGATCTCGGCAATCTTGATCAAGCACTTGCCTCCACTCTTCAATCCCTAAAGCTCAAACCTAATAACCCCGATGCCCTCATGAACTTAGGCAGCATGTACAAAGATCTCGGCAATCTTGATCAAGCCCTTACATCCACTCTTCAATCCCTAGAACTCAAACCTGATAATCCCACTGCCCATATGAATCTGGGGAGCATCTACAAAGACCTAGGAAACCTTGATCAGGCTGTTGCCTCCACTCGTAAATCCCTGGAGATCGAGCCTGGTGCACCAAAGGCGTTGTATTCACTAGGAACAATCACGATAGCACAAGGGGAGATTCAAGAAGCCAGAAAATACTTACTAAATTCTATTAAAAACAACTCTCAGGAATATGGAGCATATTTTGAATTAAGCAAAATGCTGAAAACGGCAGAAGAAGCTAGAGAGCTAGTCAACGTTATTAATTCAGCAAAGTCAGCGAAAGAAATCCCTCAAAACAAATGCCTTATCGAGTTTGCAATATCAAACTGCTTACACAAAGCAGAACATTATGACGAGGCAGCCAAACACCTCAAATTAGCAAATGAAAACAAATTAATGGTATTCCCATCTGACATCAAAACTCTAACGCAATTAATTACGACTAGCCTCTCACGCTTCGATCCCAAGGGAGCAAGGAATGTCAGTATCAATAGCGGCAAGGATAGGATTTTTATTGTTGGCATGCCAAGAAGCGGCTCCACCCTATTAGAAACAATATTGAGCATGAGTCCAAAGGTTAAAGATCTTGGAGAAAGCAACTCTCTGATAAAGGCAATTACAAAAATGCAACAGCATGAAGGGGACACATCTGACAACCAAAATCTCAACGAGCTGTACTCACAATTTGAGCCGATCAATACCACTCTGCATAAATACACAACTGACAAGCAATTGTATAACTTTATCTACATCAACCAAATCGCTACCCATATGCCTGGAGCCAAAATCATTCATTGCCAAAGAAATCCAATGGATAATATTCTATCGATGTACAGAAGCAATCTGAGGGCTGGAAATAACTACACAGCAAGCCTAGAAGATTCGGCGACAGTTCTTAATGCTCAGGAACAAGCCATGCAACTCCAGAAAAAAAGATATCCTGGGAAAATATTCACATTTAATTATGACCAATTTGTCAAAGCACCTGAGCAGAATTTGTCCAAACTTCTAGAATGGTTAGGCCTAGAATTTGACGAAAGCTATCTTCACCCAGAGAAATGCACAAGAAGCGTAAATACAGCCAGTGCCACTCAAGCAAGGAAACCCATCAGCAACAAATCTGTAGGTGGTTGGAAAAACTATAAAGACCTACTCAAACCCGCCCAGAAAATTTTAGAAGAATGCGGAATTAAAATAGAGTAAATCAGGGAATACCCATCCAGAAATATTATAAAGACCCTCAGATCGATTTTCTATTATTACAAGCCTTCAACAAAAACCTCCCGTCCACCGCCTCTGATGAGCAGTAAATCAGCAGTCCATTATTTATAACTGTATCTACCGATTCACAACAAAAGTTCTTTATGAGCGTCTACATTAGAAGTACCTCGTCCTTTTTATCCGGCTTTATGTTCAAGATCTTGAGCAGTGCTTAAAGAAAAAATCTTTAATTGCCACCTTGTAACAACCAGACTTTGTCAGGCTTGTCATACGCATCAGGGCTTACTCTGTCTGATGAAAGGCTTTCACTTTTCGTCAATTGAAAAAGACAATTGCAAAGGAAGTCCAAGTGATCTACTTAGTTGTTAAAAGAAAAGATGCTGACGCTGCTGAGTTACTAATCAAACTAAACTAAACAGAATGAAACCTCATGCGACAAGCATTATGAACTTCTTGAAAGCAGTTAAATCTACGCATACATTCTCAATTGTAAAACCAATTACTATTAAACCAAAAGCTCTCAATAGCAGAAAAAAAAGCACTTAACGAGGAAGAGACGCGGGAACAAAGCTTATAAACGAAAATCCAGTGAATCCATATTCTAAGGAATCCTGAGTCTGAATTTCTCCCACCTTTCTTCAATCCACTGAGAATTGCTCTAGCTCACCATGTCTGAACCTTTACACGTCCCATTGGCTTCGCATAGATCCTGAGCAATTTCTCAGTCCTATGTCCTGCCACTGCCGCCAAATCAGCAGGACTATTCCAAATCGCTAGAAAACAACTCAGAAACGCGTACCTTTGGACATAAAGACTCTTTGGAGGTCGCCACACGCCGCTGAGATCGCTTCCAGGCCTTCTCTAACCTCTCTAACCCTGAGTCATACAGATGTCATTAAGGCTTCGACTTCATAAACACCAAGAAGTCTTTCGTATTCAGTCCCAGTACTGCTCCGTATCTCTGTGCTGCCTGGACACCGTGACGGATGACTGACTCAACGGAAACATACGAGCATTTCATGTCTTGGTATCTGACAACAACCGTTGAACTTATTGAACCTCAATGGATTCTTGAACTTCGCTCTGCATTATCTAGCACCTCTCAAAAATTAAAAATATAAAAACCTGAAGGGCTTTGAAGCAGTATGGCGTCAGAGACCGAGTTCCAGCTACCTTCTGGCTTTTGAAGTCTAAAGAATCCCGAACATGCTTAGATAGTTCCTTCATCACTTCAACGATAACGAGCGATCGGCACTCGCCGCTTCGCGCATTGCGAAAAGACGAACAAGATCGCAGAGATCGATAATCCAATAATTATAATAAGAGGCTCAACTGGTAATCCGCTGTTGCCCAGAACAACATCGAAACTCGATAGGTGATTCACTGACCCAAACTTGCTGCGAATTTTACCCGTGAGATCAATGGGATATGGTGCAGTGTTGAGCTGGGGAAAGCCTAGAGAATGCGACGAAATGATCAAACGGCAAAGAGCGAAGTGCAGGAGAAGACTGGAAAGAAACTGAACGTGACCTAACAAGCGGCTTGAGTATGGCTAAAAGCATGACTAGCGCATAGCTCAAACACTGTAGATTGCACTCCAGACAAGACACAAACACTCAGAAGATCAAAGGATCATTCAGGATCTCTTATCCACTAGGCGACATCGAAAGTGCTTACAGACTTGCCAACAACATCTCTAGAACGAACCCGAAAGTCCGTTTCCATGGAAGTTCGCTAACTAATCACTCCAGACTATTGGACAAGCCTAAAAGGCTAAACAATGCTTACAAAAACTCATTAGCTAGAGACCATCTATACAGAAAAAAGAAGATACAGTAAATAATTTTGAACATTCACCAAATAATACAAAGCAATAAAAACTATGAATCCATTTTAGTCGTTACCCAGAATAACGCACCAGCAATCTTGAATAAGGCTCAAGCATCGTAGTACAGGCACAATTAAGCTGCATAGTATATATCGGAAAGAATAAACGCTCGATGCAAAACACAATGCCACACAGCACCAGAGAAGGGATCAAGACAAAATAAAAACACGAGCGATAAGAGCAGCTGATATGTTGACGAGGTAAGGTAAAGGAATAGATGAAGAAAAGCCAAAATAGCTTAAAATAATGGAAATCTTGAGAAGCAAATGACAGGATTTGGAAGGCTAAGAGCCGACAACAACACAAAAGCCCAAAGGGAAAAATCACAGGCAAAAGAAGTACTAAAAAAGGCACATAATGAATATAAAAATGGGCGCCTAAAAACCACGAAGGCACTACTAGAACAGATAATAAAAACAAATCCGGAAAACAGTTACGCACTGGGATTTCTTGCCTCAACAGAAAAAGCACTCGGGAACAAAGGAGCGGCTATAAAACTTTTTGAGCAGTCAATTAAAATCAACAAGGACAACCCAGATATCCTCCACAACTATGCCGGGCTACTAAAAAAAGATGACCCAGACAAAGCCATAAGAATGTCCGATAGGGCTGTTGCAATCTCACCTGATAACTTTAATTACCTAGAAAGAAATGGATTTCTAAAATGGAAAAAAGGAGACCTAGAAAATGCGCTAAATGCAACAATCAAGGCAGTAAAGCTTAATCCATATGCAATTAATGCCCATATGAATCTAAGTGGAATCTACAAAGAACTTGGAGATCTTGATCAAGCTTTATCCTCAACAATAAAATCACTCGAAATCAAACCCGATAACGCCGATGCACTCATCAATCTAAGTGGCATCTACAAAGGGCTTGGCAATCTCGACCTCGCATTATCCTCCATCCTTAAATCACTCGAAATCAAGCCTGACGAACCGATCGCACTCACAAACCTAGGGAGCATCTATCAAGAGTTAGGAAACTTTGAGAAAGCACTGGCTCCAACAATCAAATCCCTAAATCTAAAAACTGATAACCCAAATGCATACATAAATCTAGGCCTCATTCACAACGGGCTTGGTAATTTAGAACAGGCCCATACTTACGCTCAAAAATCCCTAGAGTTACAGCCCAACTCATCAAAAACATTGTACTTAATTGGCAAGATTAGAATGGCGGAGGGTAATGTGAAAGAGGCAAAGAAAGCCCTATTGGATGCAATCGACAGCAACCCAAGCGAAAGCGCAGCATACTATGAATTAAGTGTCATGATATCGACAACAGAAGAAGCAGTAGAACTCTTGAAAATAGCAAAATCAATAGAAATGAAAAAATTAGACCCTAAGAACAAAATGTTTGCACAATTCACCTTATCCAACTGTTTTCACACCATAGAAGACTTCAAGTCAGCCTCTCAACATCTAAAAATAGCTAACGAATACAAATTATCAGTACACCCTTCTAACGTCAATCAACTAAAGAATTTAATAGAGAAGAATTTTACACAAAAAACATACACAAGCAAAGTGCAAATTAATACTCAATGCGGCAAAGGTAGAATATTTATTGTTGGAATGCCACGAAGCGGTTCCACGCTTCTGGAAACAATATTAAGCACCAACCCTGACATCCAAGACTTGGGAGAAGTTAGATCACTAGCCAAGGCAATTCGCAATTTTCAAGAACATACAAAAAACAATTTGAACAAGCCAAACTTATGCGAATTGTACTCGCAGCAAATACCATTAAGGAGCAATAAATTAAAATACACAGTGGACAAAAATCTCTATAATTTTATTTATACCGGGTGGATTATCCATCACATGCCATCGGCCAAAATCATTCACTGCCGCAGGCACCCAATGGATAACATACTATCAATGTATAGAAGCAATCTATTGGCTGGAAACAACTACACCTCTAACCTGCAGGACACAGCAAGAATACTAATCATGCAGGAAATATTAATGCAAAATTATAAAGAAATACACCCTCAAAGCATATTCTCATTCGACTATGACGAATTCGTCAGGGAACCAAAGACTCAACTTTTAAAGCTTCTCGAGTGGCTGAATTTAGAATATAACGAAAGTTACCTTCACCCCGAAAACAGCAAAAGAATAGTTAGCACAGCAAGCGTGATGCAAGTAAGAAAACCTATTAGCAACAAATCGGTGGGTGGATGGAAAAACTATAAAAAACTACTCAAGCCTGCACAGAATATTCTCGATGCGGCAGGCATCTTCAAGACTAACCTCAAATAAATCATCAACTTATAGAAAACTTTACAGCTCAAGATTTGTCAAAAACACAACCTATTAAGACCAAAGGAAACCATGACTAGCACAAAACATTCGAAACCACTTAATTCATCATTACAACCGTAGGCCATGTAAAACACTAGCTTTCGAAAACTTAGCTTGCATAAACAAAATTTACTCAAAGGAGTACAAACATCAGCGCAACCCAATGGGAAATAACTAGAAACCTCGTCAAGCAGCTACTCAATCTTATTCTTGAGAACCTACCCATTCTGAAGTGTCGGAAATGTAAAAAGTCAGTAAGAGCAAGGCGGCCTACAGCCTAATTCAATTATATAAATAAAAGTAAGCATATTTGCCTGATCAAACAACCAGAACTCCTGAATTGGCGATCAGGAAAAATAGTGACCTACGTCAAAACCTGAGCGTCGTACAACAATAATCACAGATGAATTATAATGAGTAAACATAGACGAAATTGACAAGAACACAAATCCATAGAACTCATGCTCACAGACTAGCCACTAATATCACAAGGGTGGTTAACTGTATGTAACGAAGCACTGAATTAGCGGTGAAAACAAAAAGCAAGTGAAGCGGTAAGGTGAGAAACATAAAAAAGTAAAATGTTTCTAAAAGTTGACGGAAGACGTCAAAAAATCAAAGGTCGAAACACGGTAAAATAAATGAGTGATAATGGTGCAAAGAGCTAGTGAACCAAATAACCATCGAGAAACTCTTATTCGCTGGATGCCATGAGGATTGCCTAAAAGAATGCCAAAACCTCCTCAAAACAGACCCCGAAAACTGTTTTGCTTGGAAGTATGCCGGCAAATCGCTACTTGCTCTAGGTCAATTAGAGAATGCAAAACAATGCCTTTTAAAAGCCAACCAGCTCGACAACTACGATCCTGAAATTGCGAAAGACATTGGCAACATCTATTTAAATCTAAGAAACAAAGATGCAACATACGAATGGTATAATAAGGCTCTTAAAATAAATGCTAAATATGCCCCAGCCATTAATAATCTTGCAAGTCTTTCCGCGCAGGATGGCAATGATAAGGAAGCGATTAATCTTTACAAAAATGCCATCAAAAGCAACCCTACACTAACTCAGGCATACATTGGAGCAGCGGCATGTTGCCTTAAACTTGCAGACTGCGAACAAGCAGAGTTATTCGCGAACCAAGCCCTAGCAATTGATGAGGCCTCACCAGGCGCCAACGAAATGCTCGGGATCATCTTTCAAAAAAAAACAAACACTGAGCAAGCAATTAAGTATTACCAAAATGAATTAAAAGTCAATCCACAGGCAAACAACTCGCTTCTTAATCTTGGACAACTTTTTTTACAGAAAGGTAATGTAATAGGAGCGATTAAATCGCTTGAAAAAGCATCAGACATTGCTCCAAGTCAAGAATGTTCACTTCTATTAGCACAAGCATATCAAAATAATGGGCAGCTAAAAGAAGCAATAACTGAGTATAAAAAAGTGAGTTTTCATCAATCAAACAACAAGCTAGTTCCATTCAATTTGGGTCTATGCTTATTAAATAATGGTCAGAATAATGCCGCAATAGAAGCATTCCAAAAAGCAATTCGACTCGACGAAAACTTTACTCCTGCATGGGGATATATAGGAAATGCCCTGAAAAACGAAGGGCACTATGAGGAAGCCCTTAAAGCAACTCAAAAAGTTTTGGAAATAGAGCCCGAAAACTCAATAGCCCACATGAACATGGGCAGTATCTATAAAGATTTCGGTAAATACAATGAAGCAATATCTTTCACACTTAGATCACTCAAGCTGAACCCTGAAAACCCAGATACGCTCATGAACCTTGGAAGCATTTACAAAGAAGCAGGTAATTTTAATCAAGCTCTATCTTACACTCTCCAGTCACTCAAACTAAGGCCAGACAACCCTGTTGCCCATATAAACCTAGGCAGCATCTACAAAGAACTTAGGGACTTAGATCAAGCCCTGTCATGTACTCTCAAATCACTGGAGCTGGATCCCGATAATCCTAACGCCTACATGAGCCTGGGGATCATCTACAAAGAACTTGGTAACTTAGACCAAGCTCTTGCCTCAACTCTCAAATCACTCAAACTTAAGCCAGATCAACCTAATACACTCGTCAATTTGGGCATTATCTACAAAGAGTTCAACAAACCAGAACAAGCTTTATCCTCATTGCTCAAGTCACTAGAACTCAAACCTGACAACCCCGATGCCCACATGATTCTGGGAATCCTCTACGAGGAACTCGGTAACCTTGATCAAGCTCTTGACTCAACTCTCCAATCAATCAAGCTCAAACCAGATAACCCCAAAACCCACAAGCACTTGGGCGGCATATACAAAAATCTCGGCAACCTTGATCAAGCTCTTGCCTCAACTCTTAAATCACTCGAAATCAAACCCGATGACACCGATACGCTTATCAATCTAAGTTGCATACACCATGCACTTGGCAACTTCGACCTGGCTTTATCCTTCATCCTAAAGTCTCTCAAAATCAGGTCGGACGAACCTACCGCACTGATAAACCTAGGGACCATTTACTATGAGTTAGGAAACTATGAGAAGGCTCTATCTACCACAATCAAATCGCTAGAATTAAAAAGTGATAACCCCAATGCTTTCATCAATCTAAGCCTAATTCATAAAGGGCTAGGCAATCTTGACCAAGCCCTTACTTATACTCTGAGATCACTAGAAATAGAACCCAGCTCTTCAAGGGCATTTTATTCACTTGGTCGAATTAGAATGGCGCAGGGCGATCTTAAAGAGGCAAAGAAAGCACTGGTTAATGCAATTAAAAGCGACCCATTAGAAGCAGCGGCATACTATGAATTAAGCATTATGATATCAACAACAAAAGAAGCCGAAGAACTCTTGCAAATGACAAAATCGATTGCGATGGACAAATTAACTCCCATGAGCAAAGCATATGCGCAATTCACCTTGTCCAACTGTTTTCACGCCATCAAAGACTACGACTCAGCCTCTAAACATTTACAAATGGCAAACCAGTGCAAACTATCAGTATATCCATCTAACGCCAATCAACTTAGGCAGTTGATAGAGAAGCATCTTCCACAATCAACATACCTAAACAAAGCACAAATTAATGCCCAATGCGGGAAGAGTAGGATATTCATTGTTGGAATGCCTAGAAGCGGCTCCACGCTTCTGGAGGGAATATTAAGCATCAACCCTGAGATCCAAGACTTAGGAGAAGTAAAATCACTAGAGCACGCAATTCACAGCGTTCAAAAACATCCGGAAAACGATTCGAATAATCCAAGTTTGGACGATCTGTACTCGCAGCAACAACCATTCAATAACCATAGAATCAAATATACAGTGGACAAACAACTCTATAACTTTATGTATGTTGGATGGATAAACCATTGCATGCCATCATCCAAAATAATTCACTGCCGGAGAAACCCAATGGACAATATCCTATCAATGTATAGAAGCAATCTCACGGCTGGCAACAATTACACGGCAAGTTTAAAAGATTCAGCAAAACTACTTATAGCTCAAGAGCAGGCTATGCAAATCCAAAAGAACAGATGCACTGAAAATATATTCACTTTTAATTACGACCAATTCGTCAACGCGCCTAAAGAGAATCTATCTAAACTTCTGGAATGGCTAGACTTAGAATTTAACGAAAACTATCTTCACCCTGAAAAAAGAAAAACAAACGTCAATACAGCTAGTGTTATGCAAGCAAGAAAACCTATTAACAATAAATCTGTAGGAGGCTGGAAAAACTATGAAAAACTGCTGAGACCTGCTAAGAGAATTTTAGAAGAAAGTGGGATTCAGATAGAATAAATCGAGGTTCAAGCATTCAAAACAAACACCTTGCTTATAAATTTGATCTGCAGAAAATTATCAATACTAGAGGTAAGTCGTTCCACTGGGTGAACCATAAAACAACACGAATATTGACTGACAATTAAAGATTAACGGTCTTTAGTCTGTCTAACCATTTCGACGTCTTTACCCTAGCCACCTTGGCTGCGCATAAGTCCTGAACAGCTCCTAAACAGGATATACTTCTACTACTGCCCAATTAGCAGGACTGTTCCCAAGCATGAGGACATGGTTCAAAAACGAATAACGCTAAGCATACAAACGAATTGGAGTTAGTCCCGCCCGCTGCTGCGAACGCTTCTAGTCTTTCTCTAACCCAGACTCATACATATGAATCTTGTACCTGTGATCACAAACAACAAGCCATGATTCATGTTCAGACCCAAATATTGCATCGTCTTCATGTGCTGCCTAAGCACCTCGACAACCTGCTGAAGAAATGAAATCTCAAACGCCTTGCCTATCTCGATCCCTGAATAAAACCTTTTATGCGTGAAAATACCATCACGCCTCAGGGACTTGCTGATCAACAAGTCCTCCTCTTCAAGACGGACACAGTCCCAGGTCAGACCAATGACTTCTACATTCCTCAACCGTGTGACCAGCCACAAGGCAAAGCAGGGTTAAAACCACTCCTCATTGCATCTGAGATCGTCCAACACCTCCTTGATCTCATCCCTACTAAGCCCCTCCTCTTCGACTGACCTTGCTAGCACCTTCACCTGGACCAATCGCAATGCCTTATTGCCTGGTTGCACAGAGCGAATCGTGCTGAGGATTGTGGACTGGGTGGATGCCGCCAAACCCTCTGCATTCATCCACTCGAGAAAGCGATCAACCTCAGCCTTGGTCCTGATCGGCAAACCAAACCGCTGCACCACCCGATAGGCATGAGTGACCCTTGCTTGCCTCTTCTCCTGTGCCAATGACCTGAGGGCATCTAGTAAATGCTGATCTCGTCCATCGATCAATGGGCGGTATCGATTCAGGTAAAGACTAGATCTCCGTGAGGGGCATGACGGCAGATCTCGGCACAGATGGCTTGCTATCTGTCATGAGTTATGGATTGTGGTCCCATAAAAACCGTGAGAAGCCTTGAGCGATTCCCTGAGTCCAAGACAACGAAATAACCTCACAAACCGCAGCATCCCAAGCAAATAAAACCTAAATCAAATTTTTAACGTTATCGGCAACAAATCTGTAGTCACAGGCAGCTTCAACTGGTCACCCTCAGCCGTGAGATGGATCGAATGTTGCGCAGTGCGGGGTTGAGGATCACTCCACGAATCCAACGCAAACTTGAGCGTCAAAAGATCAGATGCGAGGATTGGGTGGTGGAAGCCTGAAATAGCTTAAGCGATGGCTTATCATTAACTCAAATTTCAAGATAAAGATGACAGGCTTTAGGAATCCAAAAAGTGATAAGAAGAGGGAAAATACTCCACAGATTGATGGAGAAACTCTTCTCGATAGAGCAATTAATTACCATGCGAGAGGTGATCTAGCAAATGCGGAGAAGCACTACAGAGAAGCTATTGGTTTTGGACTCTCCAATGTCGCACTGTATTCAAATTTAGGTGTTATTTGCAAAAGAAGTCAGCGCACAGAAGAAGCAATAGCTCTGTACAAAAAAGCCATACAAATAAATCCTCATTACCCAGACGCGTACACAAACTTGGGAAGCTTATACAAAGGTCTAGGCAATCTTGATCAGGCGCTTGCCTCCACACTCAAATCCCTAGAGATCAAGCCCGATGAACCCACTACCCTCATGAATTTAGGCAGCATCTACCTAGATCTCGGCAATCTTGATCAGGCTCTTGCTTCCACTCTCAAATCACTAGAGCTAAATCCTGCTAACCCAGATGCCCTCATCAACCTGGGCGGCATCTACAAAGGTCTCGGCAACCTTGATCAAGCTCTTGCCTCCACTCTCAAATCAATAGAGCTCAAGCCTGATAATCCCGATGTCCACATGAATCTGGGCGGCATCTACAAAGACCTCGGCAAACTTGATCGAGCTCTTGCCTCCACTCTCAAATCAATAGAGCTCAATCCTGATAACCATACGTCCCACATGAACCTGGGCGGCATCTACAAAGACCTCGGCAACCTTGATCAAGCTCTTGCCTCCACTCTCAAATCAATAGAGCTCAAGCCTGATAACCCCACTGCCCACATGAACCTAGGAATCACATATGAAATATTAAGCGAACTAGATAGTGCCTTGCAAAGCTATACACAATCAGCGAAGCTCATCGAGCAGCACAAAGAGGAAAGCAGTTTAACAAGTTTGATCAATACATCAATAACACTCTTGCAAATGAACAGGATAGATGATGCAAAAAAGCCCTATCAAACGCATTGGGAATATCGCTTAACAAGAAAGTATCCCTAAAGCCGAGCTCAATAAAAAACAAAAAGCATAACTATACTTACCTTTCTTATCTAAGCAAGCTGATTCCTGAGATACCACGCATAGACTGTTCTGCAGAATATCAGATCCTTCATCTTGGAGAAAGCCATTGCCTAACATTTACGAATCAGATAATTGAGCTAAAAGGGAAGAGATGTATTATAAAACCTTCTCTAATCAAAGGCGCAAAGGCTTTTCATCTGAGCGAAGAGCAAAGAGCTAATCCCCACAAAATGGGATTTGAAAAGCGCTTACAGCAAAATCTTGATGTCTATGAACATATTTTTCTATCGTTTGGAGAAATCGATTGCAGAGCAGATGAAGGGATTCTCTTGCATTGCAAGAAAACTAGAAAAGACATTCAAGATATCTCCAAGACAACCGCAACCAAATATTTTAAATGGACAGCAACTTCTCTTGCAAAATACAAGGATAAACTTGTCTATTTTGGAACGCCAGCACCATTCAAGGCTGCCCAAAACAGCGAAGAATCCTCAGAAAACAATGCACAAAGGCTTCTTGCCGTAACAGCCTTCAATACTACCCTTGCGAAACAATGCCAGGAGTCAGGCTCCTTATTCGCGGATGTATACAAGTTAACAGCAGGCAAAGATGGCTACAACAATAATGATTGGATGATTGACTCATTCCATCTTAAGCCCGAAGCCTTAAATGAATTAATCAAAAACCTTCAATTCTAAACTCTCTTGTCACACACAATTACAGCTTATACTTTTCTCGCAATCGCAAGACATGCAGACGAAGCTTCTCCGTAGAAAGATCAATCAAAAGTCCCCCGAGGATAGCGATACGACGGTCACATAAATGGCTGGTGGGCAATCACCAAAAAGACGAACCTCATTGTTGACTATACAAATGCTGCAGACAGCGACAAATCATTCTCATACAAGCAGATCAAAGTAATCATGTAAATCTTTTCTTATTCTCCGAGGCATAAAACATTGCTACTGCCTCATTAGCAATGAGATCTACTGATCCATAACGAGAGTCCTTTCTCAGCATCTCCTTGAGAATAGCGTTACTCTTCTTATCTAGCTTGAAATTCATCGTCTTGGAAAGTGCTTTAAGTAAAGGTCTTCCATTGCCATCTTGTAGCAACCAGACCTTGTAAGCCTAGTCTTACGCATCAAGGCTTCCTACCTCTGACAAAAAGCATTTACTTCTCGTCGATTAAAGGAGACATTAGTAGAGGGAATCTTAGTGATGTACATAGTTATTGAAAAGGAAATGTAGTGATCTCGGTTGATCCTGGATCAAAGTGAACTCAAGAGAGTGAAGCCTCTTGCTTCATGCACACTTGACTTCTTGAAAGCAGTTAAATCTATTTATATGTTTTCAACCTTAAAACCAATCACTTTTGAAGCAAGAAGTACTCCAAAGCGGACTTAAAAGCGGTTAATGTAGAAACAGTATGGCGTCTACGAATGAAAACTGCCAAAACACTGCTGTGACGGAGCGTGATGAGCTATATCAAGGGATGCGTAAACGTTGAAGATCTGATGTAGCCATCTCGCTGTGCTGATTGGTCAAGCAATCGAAACGCTGGGAAGAAAGCGTGGATTCAACGGAGTAATTTAGGAAACGCTGGTATTACCATTTCACGAAAAGAGTCTGGTTTCTAGATTTTTGATCAGCACATAAACCGGTGGAACAACCAGCAATGACAACGTCATGCCCATTAGAAGGCCGCCAAAAACAACTGTGCCGATGGCTTGCTGAGCACTGGCTCCGGCATTTTGTGCAACAACAAGAGGGAAGAAGCCAGCAAGAGAGGCGACTGAAGTCATCAAGATGGGCTGAAGCCTTGCTTTTCCTGCCTCTGCAGCGGCGAAAACAATCTCTGCACCAGCCGACACTCGTTGCTCTGCAGCTTCGACAACAAGAATAGAATTTTTAGCAGCAAGACCAATCAGCATCAAGAGGCCTATCTGAACGAAAACATTCACATTCATCGAACGTACTTCGAGAAACACGAGGCTGCCGAGTATGGCAATCGGAACGGTGATCATGATCACTGTTGAAATGATATAACTTTCATATTGAGCGGACAGCACCAGAAAAACAGTCAACGCGGCCATCACAAACAGGAAAAGGATTTGGCGACCAGATGTTTCCTGAACCCTGGACACACCAGTAAATTCATAACCAATATCCTTGTAACCAAGAGAAGCGAAAACATCTTTGACAGCCTTAATCGCCTGCCCCGTTGAATACCCCGAGTTGGGAACAGCCTGAAACGTGATAGAGCGGTTGAAATTAAAATGATCAATCTGCCCAGGATTGGTCACTAAGTCATAGCTAGCAATCTCTTTAACACTAACATAATCTCCGTTGGAATTTTTGATGCCATAATTCATCAATTCATCAATCGTGCTTCTTTCCTTGGGTTGACTGATAACAACAACATCCTTCGGACCTCCATCCAAGGAGGTCTGAACAATACGTTTACTGCCAGCATAAGTACCGATTGTATTAACGACATCTTTATAGCTAAGATTAAGAGATCCAAGCAAAGAACGATCGATGTTAATTTGATAAGACGGATTGTCGGGAGAAAACCGGGTTTGAATGCTTTGAATTGAAGGATCCTGTGAAGCTTTAGCCAAAAACTGTTGCGTCAACGCGTAAAACTCATCAATCGAATAACGACCGTTACTTTCGTCGGTCAAAGCAACCGTCAAAGAAGAATTCTCACCAAAACCAGTAATCATTGGTAGTTGAAACAACTGAGGGGGATATCTTGTAGGTAATGCTGCAAGTACTGCTGAGAGATTTGAAGATATTTTTTCGATTTTTTGGCTTAACTGACGACGCTGATCCAAAGGCAACAATTGTAGATATAAAAATGAATAGTCCAAAGTGGTATCGATAACCACAAAATCCTCAATACCCGATAGCTTTTTATCTTTTTCTCTATTGAGCAAGTTTCTAGCCTCGCTGCTCACAGGTCCATAGGCTGTAATCGATGCTCCTGGATTAAGTTGATATGCACCCGACAAAACATTCATATCTTCTTGAGGAATAAAGCCAACAGGGATGATATTGAATAAATAGAGTGTGGCGAGAGCAAGAGGTACAAGAGAAACGCAAACAAGTTTTCTTTTTTTCAAAAACCAGCCCAATAATTTCTCATAGGCAGATTCAAATTTTGAATAAAATTGATTAAAACCATTAAAGACAGACTCTAACTTCAGACCAATGAAAGCAAAAAGGGCGGCACTGATCGGTAGAGCAAGGTTTCCAAAACTCGCCTTCGTGAAATAACCCATCAAGAGTCCAACACCAGCACCAAAAGTTGCTGTAATCCACGATGGCATCGACTCCATTCGCCCTGGACGAAGAAATAGTGCAGACATCATCGGTGAGAATGTCAGGGCATTAAATGTTGATATTGCAATCGAGCAGATGATCGCAACTGCAAACTCAATATAGATATTGCCAATGGGACCACTGACCAACGTAACAGGGAGAAACAAAGAAATCAGCACTAGAGAGGTGGATATAATCGCTCCAAACAATTCATTCATGGATGCAAAAGCAGCTTCTATGGAAGACATTCCCTTTTGAATATTGGCTGTTACTGACTGAACAACAAGTATGGCATCATCGACAACTAGCCCCGTCGCCAGAACCAAAGCGGTCATGGTCAAAAAATTCAACGTGAATCCAAAAAGTTGCAAAAAGGCAAATGTTCCCACGATCGATATCGGTATTGCTAATCCAGGGATGAGGATCGTGCGCCAATTTTGCAAAAACAACAACAAAATAAGAATAACTAAAGTGATTGCCAATCCCAACGCATCAAATACATTTGAAATCGAATCTAAAATAAAGGATTTTCGATCATTGAATTGTACAACTTTGATTCCAGGGGGAGCCGTAGATTTAAATTTTTGAATGAGCTGATCGATCTGCTCACCGACCTCAACAGCATTACTTCCGGACTGAAGATTAACTTCGATAAACACCCCGGGATAACCACTACTTGACAAGATAGAGCTTTCAGGACTGGCAATATATTGAACATTACCAATATCTTTAACCCGGAGAACTGCTCCAGTAGTCAATCGTTTAAGAACAATATCTTCAAATTCTCCTATTGATTGAATGTAGCCACTATCCTCAATCATGACTGAATAGTTATATGTGGAGGGATCTCCAACACGACTGGCTCCAACAGTTCCACCAGAAGCAGGGAAGTTCTGAGTAATGATCTGACTGTCTACTTCATCAATACTTAATCCATAAGCACGAACTAAGTTTGGGTCGATTGAAATCTGAAATACAGGTTTTGGTGGAAATAAAGTTAACTTGCCTACTCCATCAATCAATTGAAGTTGCTTTTGCAATTGATCCTTAGCCAAAGAATTGAGGTAGGCAGCATCATATTGACCTTTAGTTGATGTAATTAAGTAAGAACTAATAGTTGTATCTGTTGTCTGCGAAATAGTAATCCCTAGGCTTTGAGTTTCTGCAGGTAAATTCGACTTGGCCTGTTGAATACGATTCTGAACATCCAATGATGCTGTATCGGCAGAAGTGTCAGGATCTAAATGCAGCGTGATAGAAGTTGAACCAGCACTGGATGTTGAAGTGATGTAATCGACTCCAGGAGTATCTGACAAAATATCTTCAAGTTGCTGTGTAATGGAAAGTTCAACAAATGACGCATTACCGCCTGGATAGGGTGCAGTCACAACAATTTGAGGTTGTGCGATATTGGGCAGAAAGTCAATTGGCAACCTGCCAAGAGAAATAAACCCAAGGATAAAGATCACCAGACTGCAGACACTGGTGAGGACTGGTCTTGAAATGAAGCGATCAGATAGAGACATTTATAAATCGAGATTACTTAGAAGATTTAATTGATACAGGTGTGCCATTAGCAAGTACCGTTGATCCACTAGTTGGAATCAAATCACCAACTTTTAAGCCTGACAAAACAGGAAAATAATCATCCTGCAAGTTACCAAGTTTTAGTGGTGTATTAACAGCAATCAAGGTAGTTGAAGGCAGCGTAGACATTGATTTTTTTTGTTGAGGATTGACATCTGCATTCTTCAAAAAAGATTGAATTGGAATGAGTTTATAGGTGTAGGGTTGTTGGGCTTTAAATAAAACTGCCGTAGCAGGCACGCCAGGATGACGCTGATTTCCAATCATAATCTTGGAGCGAATTAACTGCCCAGGGCGAAGACCTGCTTTTTCGTTAACAAACACTGCTCTAACCTTAAGGGTGTTCAACGCCTGGGAGTTACTACTATCGAACTCAAAATAGGGAGGAATAAAAGCAATTTCACCCTCACCAATGACATCCCTTTTTGACTCATCAAGCATTTTTACTTGTTGACCTAGCTTGATTTTGCTTGCTTGCAATGCAGGAACAGAAAGGTCAATGGACAGATTTTCATTATTAACAACAAAAAAACTACTATTACCTTGCTCGAAGTATTGGCCGGGGTTGACACCACTTAAATCTCCGACAATGCCATTAATAGGTGATCGTATTGATCTCCTACCGAGAGCTTCCTGTTTTGCGACTAAATTGCTATTTTTGCCAATTGCAGTTACTCTGGCTTCTTCTGCCGACTCCTTTGACTCTGCGCCTTTTTCAAACAACCACTGTACGCGCTTGGCGTGTAAATCAGCTTCTTTAAATTGGGCCTGAGCAGTTTTGAATTCAGCAATTTCTTGCGCATTATCAAGCACAACCAGAACCTGGCCACTCGTTACAGGGTCACCTTCTTTGACGAATACTTTAGTAATCAAGCCACTGACTTGTGGCGTGAGCCGTATATAGCCAGGATTGGTCAAAGTTCCCTCAGCTTCAATCACTTTAGCAAAATCACGGGTTTGAATCCTCGTCACATCGACCGGAAAAGCCTGAGGAGCTGAACTTTTAGTTTGGCAACTTGCCATCAGGCAGCTAAGCCCGCATATAAAGCCAACCTTGACTGCTAATCGAATTTTGGAGCGGATGTTCGTAGGCAAAATTGAATAACTAATTTTGCCAAAGCCTAGCTCTTCAATCTGCTTTTACGTTATTCATCAACAAGTATTGCACGAGGTTAGCGCTTGCCAACAAAAAGCAAGATTGTTAATTAAGACCAGCTCTTTGATTTGACCACAGGCTGAATCAATTTTCAAATGTCTGCTCCTGACACTAGAAAATCCTATAAATTGCGTAATTAATGGTATGAGGTTTATTGTGCAGAAACCACTGAACTAAACCGCTCGTGCCCGAATGATGCCCAAGTGCGTATCAGTTGCACGCTGCCCGTTAACGCATTGTTGATTAGTTTAATAGGGAATCACACTTTCATGCTGCGCACGATCACCCAACCGTTAGCTTTTTTAATCAAAAACAATCTCTCTCATCTAAATCTCATTCAACTCACACTCAAAGATACCTGGATCAGGCATTGATTTATGAAAGACACATCCGGTGAATCCTCTGCTGAAGAGCTAGTTGAGCAACCTTATAAGTATGGGTTTGTCACAGAGATTGAAGAGGAAAAGATCCCAAAAGGGATTGATGAAGACGTCATTCGCTTAATCTCGGCCAAAAAAGAAGAGCCGGATTTCATGCTTGAATTTCGACTAAAAGCCTATCAGCACTGGCTATCTCAAGATGAACCTGACTGGGCAAAGCTAGGATATCCACAGATCGATTATCAAGACATTATTTATTATGCGGCACCTAAAACAAAAGAAAAAAAGCGAAGTCTTGAAGAAGTTGACCCTGAACTCCTAGATACATTCAGCAGACTAGGAATTCCTCTGAGTGAACAAAAAAGATTAGGAAATGTCGCTGTGGACGCTGTATTCGATAGCGTTTCGATTGCAACAACATTCAAAGACAAGCTGGCTGAACATGGCGTAATCTTTTGCGGCTTTGCAGAAGCCGTAAAAGAACATCCTGAACTTGTGAAAAAATACCTTGGCACTGTCATTCCCAGCAACGATAATTTCTTCTCTGCCTTAAACGCATCAGTATTTAGCGACGGCACTTTCGTTTACATCCCCAAGGGCGTGGAATGTCCTATGGAGCTTTCTTCTTATTTTCGGATTAACTCCGGAGATGCAGGACAGTTCGAACGCACCCTGATCGTGGCGGAAGAAGGTGCTTCAGTTAGTTATCTCGAGGGCTGCACCGCTCCGATGTTTGATACCAACCAGCTGCATGCCGCCGTGGTTGAACTGATTGCACTTGACGATGCCTCCATCAAATACTCCACTGTTCAAAACTGGTATCCAGGTGACGAGAACGGCGTTGGCGGCATCTACAACTTCGTGACCAAACGTGGACAGTGCCGTGGCGCCAGAAGCTGCATCAGCTGGACCCAGGTGGAGACTGGTTCAGCGATCACCTGGAAATACCCCAGTTGCGTTTTGATCGGTGAGGATTCCGTTGGTGAATTTTATTCCGTCGCCTTAACACATCATCTTCAACAGGCAGATACCGGCACAAAAATGATTCATATCGGTCCACATACACGCTCAACCATTGTCAGCAAGGGGATCAGTGCTGGCAAATCAAGCAACAGCTATCGAGGCCTTGTTCATGTCAACCCTTCCGCGAAAGGAGCTCGCAACTACAGCCAGTGCGATTCCATGCTGATCGGAGACAACGCCAGCGCCAATACCTATCCTTACATCCATTGCCAACAGATGAATTCTGCGATTGAACATGAGGCCAGTACCTGCCGCATTTCAGAAGACCAGCTCTTCTATCTGCAGAGTCGCGGTATTG